>JAJYDT010000070.1 GCA_021777335.1 Pseudomonadota bacterium
CGTGCGGCGAAGAGGCGGCATTGGCACAACCGGCGACTAACCCAGCGATCATGGTGGCAAGGGCGGTCCGCAACAGCGCCGACAGGGGTGTTCGCGTGCGACGGGGCTGATCGGGAAGCGCGCGCGAAGGGCGTGCGAGGATATTCATGGCAGCTATTCTCCAGGGATGGCAAGCGTTTTCTGCTACCTCCTGATGGACCACACTGCACCTCAAGCGGCTCCAGACGTTTCTACGCCGGTTCGACAGCATAGCGCATGGTCACGGGGCGCTGACAATGCTGACGGTGTGGCCAAGAGTGCGGGATTATCGCCAGTCGACAGGCCGTGCTTCCAACGAGTCGCCAAAGCCGCAAAACGTCGCGCATTGACGTTCGATGAACCCAAACCGCTTATCTTGTTCAACGATTATGGGTTCGCGGGCCCTGGTGCCCGTCGACCAGCCGTTGGAGTGTGCTCACTGGACCATCCGTTCGAGAAGCTCTTGTGGGTTTCGGGCCATGGATAGCGAGTCATACTGAACGAGAACAGCAACTTACCACTATGCCTGTCCTGTGCCGATGTCGTCTGCCCAGGGGGTCCAGGGAGAGATGCCAACAACATCAGTCACTGTTGTCATTGTCTCATGTAGGAGTCATCGCTACACTGGGGCTGGTGATCTGCAGTGCCGCGGCGGATGGTTAATGCACGCGGCCCGGACTCGGGGGTCTGAAACGTTCCAGGAGCGCGGTCCTACCGGTGGCGCCGGGTGCGGCAGGGGTGTTCAGCCTCTGGAATATCTGGTGTCCGGTGAGCTGATACGAGCTGTCAGAACGGCCTGGTGTCCATGATTGCAGTGTATTGTCCCGGGGGGACCTCTTCGATGTCTCCCGGACAGAATCATCAAAAGCATGGGGGTATCATGGTCGCTAAGCGAAATTGCGTACGTTCGAAACTGCAGGTGCTGCCGTGTCGTTTTCGAATCGCTGCGGTCTTTGGCGCCGGGTTGATGATTATCGCCCCGTCGGTCCAGGCGCTGACGTTCAATGTGACCTATGACTCGAGCGTTAGCGGTGCACCTGCGGGATTCGTGAGTGCGTTTCGGGATTCCATATCCTTTTACCAGCAGACGTTCTCCAATCCGATCGCCATCAATCTCGATGTGGGCTGGGGCGAGGTTGGCGGGCATTCGCTCAGCTCCGGAGCGCTTGGCGAGAGCGTGAGTGGCGTGGTCACGCACAATTACTCGACGGTGCGGAACGCGCTTTCAAACAACAGATCGCCCGGCTATCTGCCTGCCACGAACCCCACCGGCGGTCGCAGCATCAGCATGACGACCGCGGAAGCTGAGGCGCTCAATCTGAGCACGGGTACTCGTCCCGGGAGCCTCAATGGCGCCATCGGTTTCAACAGTTCATACCAGTGGACCTTTAATCCTAATGATCGCGCGGTGACAAACGAGTACGACTTCATTGGAGTTGCCGAACATGAGATTTCTGAGGTCATGGGCCGTTTCAGCGGGCTCAATCCTACGTGCAACACGGGCAGTACCTGCCCGGAATCCGTTCAGGATCTGTTTCGCTACACCTCCCCAGGAAATCTCGACCTTGTGGGCAGCAATGCCTATTTCTCGATCAACGGCGGGAAAACCCGGATCAACACATTCAATGGAAACGCGTCAGTGGGTGATCTCGGTGATTGGGCCGGGAATACCGCCGATTCCTACAACTATGCGCTTGCAACCGGCACGGAGTACCCCGTGACGGCTGGCGATATCACAATGATGAACACCCTGGGCTATATGGCCGCTCCGGTCCCTGAGCCGGGAAATTCGGCCTTGCTCATAACCGCATTTCTCATCCTGATTCCTGCCGTGCGCGTCCGGCGGAAGGTGGCGTCGGCTTAAGGCGGACCGGAGACTGACCGGCACGCGGCCCGGTGATTCGTTTTGGCAACCCTGGACCTTCTGGCGCGCCGTGCTTTGGTCGCCATGTGCGGTCGGGCCCGTTCCGGTTTTTCGGAACGAGATCTCGTGCGCATCCAAGTGCTCCCGTCAAGCTGAGGGCGTAAACCGCGCGTGTTTTGGGATCGTCCGGAACCCCGCTGCCGCCCGCCTACCGAAATCCTGGGGCATTGCCGAGCCCCCTCGGAGAGTTCATCATGCTTAGGATTCTTCGGAGTCCGCCCCGTTGTCGGTCAAGGGGTGCCGCAGCTTGCGAAAGGGCGTGCGTATTGAATGATTACTGACATCATCCGTAATCCTGCCGGCCTCGGTGTGCTGACGCCGGAGGGCGCGCTGGGATTTTTTTCAGCTGACAATGTCTTCGTGGTCGATGAGGAGATGACCTCCGCCCTGCGGGCGCACAATCTCGCGTTTCTTGCTGCCTATTCCGGTTCGACTGACGGCGCACGATTTCGTGTCGGTGCCGTGGGCAAGACATCCATGAAGCGCGACTGGGGACTCGTATCACTGTTCCTGGAGGAATCCATACTTCGGGATCTCTATCCCGTGAGCGGACCCGTCAATACCGGGCTCACGTTGTTCCAGCGCCGTAATCAGGAGAAGAGTCTTTATCGGGGGATAGAGCTGCTCCTTGAGTACCGGAACATGGAGTATCCGGATGCCTCGGTCTATTGCCCCGTACTGTTTGATCGGGGTGTCACGCTGGGCGAGTACCCGGGGCTGAGTGAATGCGTGACACCGGTCAATGCGGGCAGCCCGGCATTGGATGTGCTGAATCTCGTGGCGGAGATACCGATCGACCGTCGTGCGACAGTCGTGTTCAGTGCGCTGAAGGAGCGTATCTATTCGACCGTGATTCACAAAGAGCTTCGCCGTCCGGGGCGCCTTGAAGTGATGCAGGATCTCCATAGGCCGCAGCCTCCAGGAGTAGTGACGGATGCGGTTTATGCCGATGTGCAGCGGCGAGGTACAGGAGAGATCACACTGACCTCCCAGGGGCTTGACCAGTTGTACGCGAGCCACCCCGTGGAGTTGCTCAGCGAGTGGGCTGAGACGACATACCCGCTTGACGCATCGCGCCTGCGCGAGTTTGTCCAGTTTCGCGATGTCGCATTGACCACGCTTGCCCTCATCGCCAGCAAGGCCGTGCTTTACACGGCGCCTCCGGGAGCACATCTGCTTGAGCGAGGCAAGAGCGATCCATGGAATCTGTACCTCCTTGAAGGCTCTATCACGCTGACACCTGCTGAGGGCGCAACCCTCGTGGTTGAGGGGCACAGCGTCAGCGCGAGGAGCCCGGTTGCGTTTCTAAGGCCAAGAAAATACTCGGTCACCGCACTTACCAAGGTGACCTTCCTGCTCATCCATGACGAGATCCTTGCCTTCGTTGGTGCCCGCGGTTAACCCTTGGTTTGCCAAACAGTTTGCGGGAGCGGTTAGGGCGGGGTACCCACTGTCTCATTGAAAAAGGCGCGCACCGCTTGGTAACATGACGCTTCGCTGCATTTGGGCCCGCAAAGAAGGTGCCACGTGATTTTTCTGTCACCAAACCTTGGGCAGAGTGCCAATTCAGGGTAAATCCGGCTGTTTCATAAGGTTGTTGATGGACAACGTATCATTGGATCTTGTGACAAGGGAGACCTGTGCCGACCAAACCTTTTTTGACGGATATAAAAACCTTGCGGGAACGTGCACGGCGGCATATCGAGCAAGGCGCCGTGACTGCTGGGTATCAAGGTGACCGCGAAACGGTAGTGAAGTTGCTGAACGAGGCGCTCGCTACCGAAATCGTCTGCGTGCTCCGCTACAAACGCCATTTCTACATGGTGTCTGGTATCAATGCGGAAGGCGCGGCCGCGGAGTTTCTGCAGCACGCCAATGAAGAGCAGCAGCATGCCGATCAGATTGCGCAGCGCATCGTGCAGCTTGGCGGAGAGCCTGATTTTTCTCCGGGCGGGCTCGTCACGCGCAGCCACTCGGAATATGTCGAAGGCGGCTCCCTGGTCGAGATGATCCAGGAAGATTTGGTTGCGGAACGTATCGCGATCGACAGTTACCGGGAAATGATCACCTATCTTGGGACCAATGATCCGACCACGCGTCGCCTGATGGAGGGCATTCTTGCGATGGAGGAGGAGCACGCGGACGATCTTGTGAGCCTCTTGCAGGAGTTCGGGTCCTGATCCCAGGCGTTGCCGCTGGACGACCGGTATGGGTGTCGCACCGATTGCGGATGCAGGCCTGCTGCCTTCTGCGCCGTGATCAATACCACCACGGGCGCACCACCAGAAGTATCGGTATGCTCCGGGGAATTATCCTTTCTTGTGGGCGCACCGGCCTGCGCAGATACTGAAGCGGCCGGGACCGTTCACCGCAAGCAGGATCAGGCCACCCGTGAAGCCAAGCTCGGCGAGCGTCACAATCTGGTCCATCTCCGTGGCAAAGGTGCGGTGGAAGATGGCGATGGCCGCGATCGAAAACAGGGCCAGCGCAGTGGCCGCAATGCGGGTGAAAATCCCGAGAATGATACAAAGCCCTCCCCCCAGCTCGACCGCAATGACCGCTGGCAGCAAGGCCCCCGGTACCCCGTATTGGGCCATGTAGGACTGAGTCATATGGTAGTGCATGATCTTGCCAATGCCCGCAAAGACAAAGATGGCGGCAAGCAGCACTCTTCCCAGGAGATCAAATACGGGCAAACGATTATTATTATGCGACATAATGTCCTCTCTGGTGGGGGAACTGTCGTGAAAAGCCTACGCGAAGCGGATTCTGCCGTCCAGTGACGGAGACTGGGGCAGGGGCAGCGCCCGCGGGGGTATGCCGGGGATCCCCTGCAGTATTTTCCAATCCTTAAATGAGTCTGAAGGGTAGCGGAGGGCCGCCCCCTCAGCCGGACTTGAGGCCTGGTTCACGAAGGGTCTGGAACAGCTTCTGGCGGGCCTTCTGCAGCCGGTCCGCCGCTTGGTTGTCGCTCAGGGCATCAGCGAGCGCATCGAGTATGGCAAAGGTGATGCCGGGCTTCAAATAGGTCTGTGCGGCCGGCAAGGATTTGAGCTTGTCATACGGAGTCATCATCGTCTCATAGCGGTAGCGCTTGCGCTGCTTCCCTTTGGCATCCGTGTGGGTCTCGGGGAAGAAGCAGGGGCGGTGGTAGTTGAGGTAGGGATTGAGGTGTTCCTGGTTGAAGCGGTGGATGCGCGCCGCAAACCGGCTCGGGATATGACTGTAGCCGAAGAACTTCCGGACCACCGCGCCATTCTTGCTCTCGGCCAACGCATTATCGTTGGACTGCCGGGAACGGGATTTGGTGAACTCGATGAAGAGTTTCTCCAGCAGTTCGGCGACCCGCTTGTTGATGTACTCTGAGCCGTTGTCCGAGTGGAAGCCGAGCACCCGGAACGGGAAGGCTTCCAGCAACTGTTCCAGGACCGGCAGGAGATACTGTTCGCTGATCCTCTCGACCGTGCAAACCACCTCGAACTGCGTGACCTCATCCACGGCATTGACGTGATAAACGCCTTTTTTACCGTCTAAATCGCCTTGGTGGACGGTATCGATGCGCAGGTACCCCGGTTGTCCATCAGGTCGTGGCTTGCGTCGCTCGCCGATCGGGATCTGCCGCGGCCGGGTCTTCTCGAAGTGGCGTCGGCGCCTGGCATACGGGACCGACTTGCGCAGATTATAGAGATGGCTCACCGAGATCGACGCGAGCCGTTCATATTCCGTCTGGCCAAAGATCCGCAACGCCCGCTCACAGAGCTTCTTGATGGCGGGCCCGCAGGGTGTGTCATGGCGCTCGTCCATGGCCGCCAGCAGCCGGATGTCGGCGGCGGTGACCTTCAGGGCAAAGCCGGCTACCGTCCGCGGCCGGCGGGTCACCGTTCCGGTCTTGCGGTACTGCGCGATCAGACGGGTGACCTGCTGGCGCGAATAGCCGCTGACCCGCATCAGGACCCGGATGACGAGCCCCTGGTCGGCCCGGGTAAGGGTCAGATACCGGAACCGGATGAGGGTGGCCTGGATCCAGGCGTAACGGGTTGCGGGGTCGCTCAATACCGAAAAGGCCACCGCCTGGGTGCCGGACAGGAACTCGGCCAGCTGATCCGTATGGGTAAGATTGTCGAGGTTCATGAGGGTCTTCATCTCCCGATCATGAACAAGAACCCGGTCCGGGTTCAGACTCATTTCATATTGGAAACACGGACCCTCGTCCAGACTCACTTCATATTGATATTGGACAAGGCTGGTAATTGACGTGATGCTTTCGGGGGGATTACGCTCTGAACGACGCGCAGCCTACGTAAACTCCAACACGAAGCAGAGGGTATCGCGAGGCGTTTGCCGTGATGAACCAGTTGCGGAATTGTTCTCCAAGGGACGAGCAATTCGGCTATGAGTGCGGCCGGTGCTCAAAGTGCTGCCACGGTAAGCTGATTCAGGTCAATCCCTACGAGATCGGGCGCCTCGCGCGCTGCTTGGGCCAAACCACCACCGAGTTTCGTGCCGCCTGGACCGATGGCGGTGCGGGCAATTATCTGCGGCGCGGGACAGACGGCGCCTGCGTTTTCCTCGGTCCCGACGGTTGTACTGTGTACGCCGACCGACCGCTGGTCTGTCGAATCTACCCGTTGGGCCGCCACGTCGCCGCGGACGGCACGGAGCGTTGGTCGCATCTGGCGCCGTATCCCGAATCGGCGGGTGTGTACACGCGCGAGGGAACCATCGCCGACTTTCTGGCCTCGCACGAGGCGGAGCTATTCCTGCGGGCCGCCGACCAATATACGCACTGGGTACGTCGGGCCGCCGAGGCGCTTTGTGCGGACAGCGCAAGTTTAGGCACGGAGGGCGATGGCGTGCCCACCAACCTCGCGGATATGGACTCGACGATCGTGGCGCATTGCGCTGCCATGGGAAGGGCGGAGCCGAGTAATCTGGAGGCGCGCAAGGATCTTCACCTCGAAATTCTCCATCAACGACTCGACGAAGTTAGGGGAGGTAGCTATGGGCGGAAACAAACAGAATCGGCCGAACTCAGCGAAGTCCTCGGCAATGGCGGATAACCGACAGCTTCAGGTCAGACGACTCTCGGCTGCGGTGGCAGCGATCGGCGTTTCGCTGGGTATGTACCCGGTGTTCGCGGAGGCTGCCTTTGATGCCTATCTCGGGCACCAGACGGCGCCGCAGGTGCAGCCCGGGCCCATACCTTCCGCGACCGTCAATGCTCCAGACGCCCGACCCGTGACGTCCCCGGCGCAGGGCGCGGCACCCACAGGGCCAGGCCATGCGGTCGGCGAAGCGACCTACGTGAAAAGTATAAGCTGGGGCACTACAAAAAACGCAATAATGAAGAAAATTGACGTGCCGCCAGCAGCCCTTGGTTACGACAGTCACCGGAGCGGGGGTACTACAAACACTATGAAAGTCGACCACCAGACCGCCAATGCGGTTGGCAGGTCACCCAAAACCGGAACGAACGGCGTCAGTCTCAACTTTGGGAAACGGGCAAAGGGAGGCCCAGGAGATCGCCCGGAGTCCGGGGACCCCCACGAATAGCCGAGCGTCCAGCGGCGATGAAGGTGCGAGTCGGAATCGCGGTAACTATCGTGGCATTGCTCGTCGCGCATCAGGCGGCGGCGCAGGGCGGCGGGGCCACATCCGTCCCGGAGCCTCCGTTGGATCGCTTCACTGTCCAATACGGCTTTCCGACTTTCCCACGGCTTGCGAGACCTCGCAGTGCCTCCGAAGTACCGTTCATCTTCAACGGGCCCGACTACAATGCGCTGCGCATCGGCGATCTCAGTAAAGCACCCATCGTCGAAAGTGCGAAGCCCCCCGAAAGCCACCCGTAATCGGAAGGTGAGAAAAGAAACCGTTCGCACAGAGAGAGTTTGCGTGCTCTTGTTTGCCGCAGTCGCGGCGATGGCCTTGCCGGCTTTGGCACGGGCACAACGCACGGCGGTGGACATCGCGGCGAGGAAAGCAAAGGCCACCGACCTGCTTCGTGCCGGCCACGCCGAACAGGCCTGCGGCATCTTGCAGCCGTTGCTGCCGACGCATCCCGATGATCCCGTACTTCGCTTCCTGATCGGCCAGTGTCTGGCGGGCGAAGGTCGACCGCGCGCCGCAATCGCCCAGTATCGATGGATCCTCGCACGCGATCCGCACGCCCTTCGTGTGCGTGCCGAGATGGCTCAAGCGGAATTCGCGGCCGGAGATACCGCAGCCGCGCGGGCTGACCTACGGATCGTGTTGGCCCACGAATTGCCGCCGCAGGTCCGCACCCGGCTTCAGGCACTGCTACAGGAGATACCGCGGCGTCCGCAGTGGTCCGGTACGGCTTCAGTGGGCACGATGTACGACAGCAATGCCGACCTCGGCCCATTGAACAATGTCGTCACCCTATTCGGAGCACCTGTCCAATTGATCGGTACGCCGCCGCGCAAGGTTGGTGCCTGGGCAGCCCTGGCAACCGCCAACCTCAATTATACTTATCCAGTCAACACGACTTGGACATTGGCGGCGAACGCCGCGGCGAACGATGTGACGTACGCCGGGCTCCCCCAGTACGACTTCAGCTCGTACTCGATCTTTGCGGGGCCGGTCTTCCGAACCGATCGGCTGAGCCTAGCGGCCAATTTCGGGACCAACATCGCTCGTTTGGGCAATGCGCTGTACAGCTTGTCCTGGGGCGCATCCCCCGATCTTGCGGTCCGCCTCTCGAACAGACTGCGTTATGAGCAGCAGTTCAATGTTCAGAGGAACCGGTATTACAGTTCCAGCCTAACCGACGGTTGGTCATCCTATTCCGTCTCTGCGCTTCGATGGCATTTTGCGGGTACGGCGGCCTATATCGAGCCGAGCGTCGCTTTCGCCGATCAAGAGACCCGTAGCGCACTGTATACTGACGATCAGGTCGGCGGTTCCATTGCCTGGTTTCAGCCTCTGGGTGCGAGGTTTTCGCTATTGATCGACCCTGCACTGAACGAGATCTACTACCGCACGTTCGATCCGATGTTCGGTAACACACGCCATGACAAGATGTACATCCTGACCGCCAATCTTGGATACCAGCCCAATTTCCATCACAGCCAGATTTCCCTAGGCGTTACCCTTACGGCAAACCGCTCGAACCAAACCCTTTACAGCTACGATCGAGTTCAGACAACGCTGCAGTGGGAGATGTCTTTCTGAACCAAAGCCTGAGGGGTTCGGCTGGCGACAGGGGGCAACAAAAAATGCGGCGCCGGTCTCCCCACACCCGCGGCGGCTGATGTCGAGCCACCCTGGCAGTCACCGCCCGTAGCGCTCGTCTGGCACGCGACAGTGCCACGGGAAATCATCTGATTTGCTGGTGGCGAACGGGCTGTGCGTCGAACTTGGGCGTGTCGGTGGCGTCGGCTGATCGAGTCCTATTCGTTGCGTAGGACAAAAGACGGCAACCCCTGCTTCCTGC
>JAJYDT010000071.1 GCA_021777335.1 Pseudomonadota bacterium
CAAGAGAACCCTCTACTCCGTGATGCGAGAACTGCAGGCCATGCCGAACATCGTTGCCGCCTTCTTCCGTCATCCGGATTGCGCTTATGCGAATCTATGATGCTTTACTTGTGATGGCCTTAGTAAGGGCGCTGGGTGCGGACGGGGAACATGGCCCTTCAAGACCCCTGGCGCACCCTGAGCAGTGAAGGACGGGCGCAAATCCTGTTTCACTCTGTATCAATATCTTACCCGAGCACACCGTTACAGGACACAAGATGCAAAACGGCTTCCGCGGCCGGTGTGGGCGCGCGGTTTTGCATGGATATACCAACAGCGTGGCGAGAACGGCATCGCACCATCCTCGCTTGTGGGTCACTCAGCGCGCATGGGCGCGCGGTGGGGCGCATGCGATCCTGGCGCCCTGGCGCCCCTCCCACCGGCGCGGGGACAGGTCGGCATTGCCTACCTCAGCGGTC
This sequence comes from Pseudomonadota bacterium, assembly GCA_021777335.1. Lineage (GTDB taxonomy): Bacteria > Pseudomonadota > Gammaproteobacteria > Acidiferrobacterales > Acidiferrobacteraceae > JAJYDT01. Next base: position 459 of record JAJYDT010000071.1, read on the forward strand.
GACAGAGCCTCCCTCAACCAGTAAAGTAATAGCTGCCACACTTACACGCTGGGCTACGGTCTTGATCGATGTCACCGAAGCTGCCTTGCCCGATAATGAGTGACTGCGAGGGATCGCCAAACGACGCGGTGCCGACAAACGGGAGCGCGGATTTCAGTAAGACCCCTGCTGTTCTCCTGCCACTATACAATGGCGAGATCTTTCCCACCGGCTGCGCAACGCCCGTGCAGCCCGTACGCGTACGACAGGAAGGAGGGATCATTTTGGGCGATGCACCCTGCCTCCTCGACCGCCCGCACGGATGCCAGGCGGGCGGCGCTCCTATCTGGCGGCGGATGCGAGACGGACTGGGAAACACGTCCACCCACAAGCGCCCCATTGATGGGCTTGCCAGCAGCGGCACGGGGCCCGGCGCCCAACTTTCCGGGCGCGGCCACCGCGGGTCTGCTTTTCTTGCGGCGAGCGTTAAGTGGGTCGATTCTTAGGGGAAAGCATGTGTTCCGCACGACACGACTCGCGGGACGGGGACGCTTAAGAATGGGCGCTGCGCGGTTTTGCGCTGGCGCGCGCACGGACCCGGTCAACAACGGAATCTTACCGGGCCGCCGCTGCCACCGCCTGCGAGTCTTTCGGGCCACACTGACACATGAGAGCCAGGGATGCACATGAACACAAACGAGCCACCGTTGAAGCGCGCTGCGGCCTCGCCCGAGCCAGAAAACCGCCCAGGGTGCCGATCCGAAGGCGTCACGAAACAAGCATGCGCATCTTCTCTAAACAGGGATCGCACGGAGAACATGCGCCGGTTCCGGCTGCGCGACACGCTTGTATCGCCTGTCCGGGGAGCGCGCCTTTTTTATCGCGCCTATGTCGCTTGCAGCCGGACTATCCCGGCCCGCCTGTGTCCCGGGTTCGTGCGCAGACTGGTGCGCGGCGTCAGGCGCGCACTCACAAAACCCGAAGCGGCCCCGCCAACCACGGACGCCTACGTGGTCCAACGACCACCGGCGCCGCCCGCTGGCGCCCCGCGCATCGTTCATGTGATCGCGAACTTCATGACAGGGGGTTCGTCGCGCCTGGTCATTGATCTCATCGAACAACTGGGAAGCCATTACCATCAAATGATCTTGACAAGCTTTATTCCGACTCCGCCCGCGTACATCAACATCGACATCGAGGAATGCCGCTTTCCGCGCGACACTAAGGCGTTTTCCGCCTATTACAAAAAACATCATGTGGATTTCGTCCATGTTCACTATTGGGGGGACTGTGATGAACCGTGGTATCAAAAGGCGATTGACGCCGCGCACGCGCTCGGCGTGCCGGTGATTGAAAACATCAATACCCCCATTTCTCCCTACCGTTCGCCCGCAGTCGTCAAATACATCTACGTCAGTGACTACGTACGGCGCGTTTTTGGCGAGCCAGGGACGCAGCATATCACTGTGTATCCGGGCTCCAATTTCAGGCTCTACACGCGCCCCACGCACGATACCGTGCCGGAGGACTGTGTCGGCATGGTGTATCGCCTCGAGCGCGACAAGCTGAATGAAGACGCCATACGCCCCTTTATTCGGATTGCGCAACTTCGGCCCCGTACGCGTATCCTCATCGTCGGCGGAGGCAGCCTCCTGCAATCCTTTCAGGACGAGGTGGCCGCCGCGCACGTGGAAGACAATTTTGAGTTTACTGGCTACGTGAAATACGAAGAGCTTCCGGACCTGTACCGGCGCATGAGCCTATTCATTGCGCCCGTCTGGAAGGAAAGCTTTGGTCAAGTGAGCCCATTTGCCATGAGCATGATGATACCCGTGATTGGTTACGACGTCGGCGCCATCGGCGAGATTCTAAAGGCTCCCGAGCTTCTCGCGCCAGCGGGTGATGTCGACCGGCTGACACAGATCGCCATCGACCTTCTTGATGCGCCAGAGAGGCGGCGCGACATCGGCGCACAGCAGCAAAGGCGTGCGCAGGACCATTTTTCGGTCGAGGCCATGATCGCCCACTATGGGCGCGTTTATTCGGAAATGCGCACAAAACGCACGGGGAAGCTCGCATGAGGATCGCCCTCTTTGTCCATTGCTTTTTCCCTATCCATTTCTATGGAACAGAGACCTATACACTGGAGCTGGCCAGACACTACCGCGATGCCGGTTACGACATCACTGTGGTGTCTGCCATTTTCCAGGGGGAGCAAGCCACCGGCAGCGCGCTCCTATTCCGTTACGAATATCAGGGCATTCCGGTCGTCACCATAAACAAAAACCTGATACCCCACTCGCGGGTCAAGGAAACCTACTACCAACAGGAGATGCGCGACGTCTTTGCGCGCCTTTTGGACGAGTTACGACCCGATGTCGTCCATGTCACGCATTTGATCAACCACACAGCAGTGCTTCTGGATGTCCTGAAACAAAGGAACATTGCGACCTACGTCACGTTCACCGACTTTTTTGGCTTCTGTCTGAACAACAAACTGGAAGGGGCGGATGGCCGTTTATGCCACGGACCCTCGGCCAGCCGTTCCAACTGCGTGGCCTGCCATCTCAAGGCCGTAGCAGCCTCTCCGGGAGCCGGATGGTTGCGGCACGCGCAGGGTGCCGGCCGGGCGCAGGCCATGGCCGTCGCACTGGGCGCGCTTTCCCGCCTGTCAATACCGCGCCAGGGACCACTCCACGGTTTGGTCGACGACATCGTGCAGCGGCCGGACATCTTGGCCGGGCTTTTCAACGGGGTTTACCGCACTGCGGTCGCCCCCACTCGCTATCTCGCCTCGGCTTACCAAAGAAACGGCATTCGGGTTCCCCTGCGTATCATTCATTTCGGTGTCGATGTTGATCGCCGCCCAAAGCCTCAGCGCACATCGCAACATGTTCCGGTGATCGGTTTTATTGGACAGGTCGCCCCCCACAAGGGGACCGATTTGCTCATTGCGGCGTTCAATCGGCTACCCAAAGGCGCGGCGAGGCTGCGGATATACGGTCAGACAGACCAGGATCCACGTTACATGAAGCAGTTGGACGCAATGGCCCAGCACGGTGCGACGGAGTTTGCGGGCACGTTCCCGCAAGAAAATATGGCGGATGTCCTGGCGGAGATCGACTTATTGGTCATCCCGTCCCGCTGGTACGAAAACAGTCCCCTGGTGTTGCTCAATGCGCTTGCGACACACACCCCTGTGCTGATGGCCGACGTGGCGGGCATGACCGAATTTTTGGAGCCCGGGGTCAATGGCCTTGCCTTCGAGCGTGACAGCGCGGAAGACCTCTACCAACGCCTGTGCGACTGCGTGCTGAAACCAGAAGGCCTGTACGCCATGGCGCATACCACGCATTACGAACGCACATCCGCCATGATGGCGAACGAAACGCTGGCCTTGTATGGGAACGTTTAGACCACGTCCCTGCGTTGGACGTGTGAGGGCGCCCGGGGTCTCACGGCCATCAGGCGTCCGTCCACTCAACGTCCTTGTGCGCTGCGCCGCTCATCCTGGAGCCAGTCACTAAACAGTTGAATGCCTCTTTCGAGCTCGATTTGGGGCGACCACCCGAGGAACTTCACCGCTCGCTCTATGGACAGAACACTCTTGGATACGTCACAGGACCGGGACGGCAGATAGCGTCTGAGCACGCGGCGTTGCGTCACCTTTTCGATGAGATCGAGCACTTCGTTTACACTGTGCCCACGCCCCGACCCGATGTTGAAGATCCGCTCGCCGGTCTCGTTTTCCAGCGCCAGCACCAAAGCATCCGCGACATCGCTGATATACACATAGTCGCGCACGACCGTGCCGTCTCCCCAGATCTCGATCGTCTCCCCGTTGAGCGCCTTGCCGAGAAACACCGCGACCGCGCCTTGAGCGGCGTGAACGCGCTGCAGTATGCCGTAGGGGTTGGCCACTCGCAGCGCCGCGTAATTCAATCCATGGAGCTGCCGAAAAAGTTCCAAATATTTTTCTATGGCCAGCTTCGTGATGCCGTAAGAACATACAGGATCCGTCGAATGCGTCTCCGGAATCGGCACCTGATTTGGGATTCCATACACGGTGCCACCCGAAGACACAAACACGATCTTTTTGACGCCGCTCTTTACCACATGCGTCAGCAGCCGCAAGGTGCCGAGCGCGTTGGTTTCCACATCGAAGACCGGATCGTCATTGGATGTCTTGGGGGAGGTTGTCGACACCAAATGAAAGCAGGCATCGCATCCCTCCAAGGCAGCCGCAACGTCCTCCTCAAGCGCAAAATCACCTTCAAACAACTCAAAGTGTGGGTCCAACAGGTGCGACTTAACCAGAAGCCGCGCACGCGAACGATCGAAGCAGCGCACGCGGTAGCCGCCCTTCAGTAGTCTTTCCACCAAATGGGATCCGATAAAGCCGCCCCCACCCAATACCAAGCAACGCCTCGCCTGAGTCATACCCGTGACACCCGTTTGGACACCACCATCCATTTTAATTCCCTGTTCTCCAGCACAGCCCAAGGGCGTGCATGCGATAGGGGGAGATGCTTCCCATTAAGACTTTGTTGCTCGGGCCATCTCGGCACATCCTGGATCACCGCCCCAGGGCTACATCGCGCCGATGCAACCCGGCTGGCCTTGCCGGCGCATTCCGCGAGCGAGACCTATCCTATGCAACTCGGTCCACGGGACAAGAATGCCTGCTGACCATTTAAGTGCCTGGCCGCCCCATCCTTTTTCGCGTAAAGGACCATAAGTTCGTCCACGTAGCGCGCGATGGACTTGGGCGGTTTGCAGTTTGCACCCAATCGCTCCAACAGCCCCGGCTCACGGAACAGCCGCCTCAGACAGCGCTCCAATGCCGTTGCGTTACGCGGCTCAAACAGCAGGCCATTGCGTTCGTTTTGGACCACTTCGGACAGCCCAGGAAAGTTGGACGCGATGACCGGACGCTTCGCCGCCAACGCCGAATACACCACCAGCGGCGCATTCTCATACCAAACCGATGGGACCACCAGCACGTCGAGGCCCGCCAGAGCGCGGCCGATGTCCGCGTTCGCGAAGGTCCCCCGGAATGTGATCGCGTCATTGCCGTCGGCCGCCGCATGGAGATCCTTTACGTACGAAGGAAAGTGTCCTTCGTCGCCATAGACGTGCAACCGCGCGCTTTTCTCTCGCAGTCCATTAAAGGCCCGAATCAACACGTCGCAGCCTTTATGCGGGCCCAGCGTCCCGATGTAGCCGATGTGGACCACCGAATCGGATACTCGCCCTTCGCGCACGGTATCAAATCCTGTCACATCAATCCCGTACGCCGATCGAGTGATGAGATCGGCGTTCACCCCGTTGCGAATCAAGACATCTGCCATCAATTGGGTGGGCGCAACGATTCCATTCAGCATATTAAGACGCGCAACCGTGAAACCGGCCCGGATGCTTAACGCCCTGATATCGCCTTTGTGCGGAAAGTTGGGGAGAATCCGTGATCGCGCGAGCGCCACGACCCCGTCCACTGCCATCTGGGGAAGAGAGCGTATCAGTCTGCGGCGCCTGCTTCCCAGGCTGCCCACATGCCGGACACAGTTTCCGCCAAACGGCGAAGGCCCGGGGCAGACGCGGCCGTTGGGCAGAAGCAGTTGACTCAAGGGACACACGGCCCAGAAGTCGGTTGGCGTGTAATAGGCCGGGATACCAGTATCGGCGACCACGTCGACAAGCGCCACCCCAAGCCGCGAGAAATGAAAAAAATGAACGACGTCCGGCTTGAATCTTTCCAGGATCCCTTTAAAATACCCTGACGCCAAATGATTGTTGTATTCGATTTCGGCGATGACTTTCTGTGCGCCCAACGGGACAAAGGCATGGTGAAACCGGTGGACTCGCAGCCCGTCGATCTCGTATTCATCGAAACGCCGCTCATCGGGCATGGGATTTTTTGCCGGATGACCCGTGAAGACCGCCACCTCGTGCCCCCTGGCCAGGAGCTCCCGCGCCACGCTGTATGTCAAGATCTCCGTACCCGCGTAGTAGTCCGGCAGGAATTGATGTGTCGTCAGAACGATTCTCATCCCTCGTTCACCCCGAGGTGAAGCGGTCTCATTCCTTGCTTATACGCGGCGGGCTGTCCGGCGGCCTCTCGTCTGGCCCTTTGGGTCGGCTTTCGAGCAGCGCAAGACTTCCCTTCTGAGAACATAGGGGCCAGCACCCTGCTACCTCCCGCGCGCAGATAATCGCTCCAACAGACGCCGCAAGGCTCCCCCTGGCGGCTGCTCCTCGGCTGTGCGGCGGGCCTCCAAGCCAAACGTGTCGCACTGTCCCGACAGCGCAACCAAATCCCGGTAATCAAAACCATACAGCTCGTGCACGGCCCGACCGCTCTCCGCGGTTGCCACGAGGCCATACAGCGTCGATAGCCCCAGATGCCAGGCAGACCGGCTTTGGCACTCGGTAAGGCACGCCATACTGAGGACGAACTCTTGGATGCATCCGGTAGGCCGGCGATACTTGTCGAGACCGGGAAAGATTCGGAACAGATCCTCGCACGCAACGGAATGAAAGAAATTTAACCTGAGGATGTTCCATTCATTTTCAGTTCTCACCAGCCGTGGCCCCTTGCTGCCGCTTGTATTCCGGTCCGACAGGAAGATCCGATGCTTGGTAAGGGCTTCCTCGATAACATGAATATCGTAGGCCAGCAACAGCCGCGACCACATCTCGGCGTCTCCCGTCTGCGCCAACCCATACCGGTAGAGGCCCACTTGACGGAAGCATTCCCTCCTTATCAGTACACTGGGATGATTCAGGTGGTTTTCGCCGATGAATAAGAGACGCAACCACTCCCATCGTGTCATCTGTGGCAGCGAAAACCAGGGATTCGGCTGCTCCATACCATGGTCATCAATGATGACGGCCCATGTGAACACGGCGCCCCAATCCGGGTGCGAATCCAGTGCAGCAACTTGCTTAGACAACTTGTCCGGCAGCCATACGTCGTCGGAATGATGGATGGCGACGTATGCCCCTTGGGCGATGTGCTCAATCGCTTGATTCACCCCGTAAACCCCGCGTCGGGAGCAATCATTGCGAAAGGCTTTGATACGCGGATCCTTGTAAGCGCTGATTATCGACCAGGACTCGTCTTCCGATGCATCGTCCCAGATAATGAGCTCAAAATCGGAAAATGTCTGATCAAGAACGCTGTTGATCGCTTCCTGCAAATATTCCGCATGGTTAAACGAAGTCAGTATTACGCTCACGCGCGGCATCACACGGATATCTCGTGCGCTTTCAATGTCTTAATCCCCCGACCCAGTTGTCCCATTTTTGCGTTTGCCCCATTTTTCACTGGCGGATCCTTGCGGTCCGCCGTATTCCCATGCCGACCGTCATTGCGATGAGGTCAACGGTCTTACTCACACCGTTTACGCATTGACCCAATTATAGTCTCGATCCAGAAGTTCATACAGACGCGTATTGCTGTCGCGGTAAAGTTCTGCCAACCGGCGGCTGTCACTTTCGCCAATTTCCGTTTCATAGCTCCCCACATGAGCGGGCCGGTAACCGTCATGGTCAGCCGCTGTCTGCTCTACCCCAAGGAACGGGAAAAAATTCCGAAGCACCGATCTTTTGTCCCGCATCAATTTCATGCTATCGATGATCATAACGCGAGGGCGGGAAAACAGATCGATGTATCGCTTGACTTGCCCGTAATAATGACCGTGAATGCGAATAGGCGCTTCGAGCGTTATGCCGCTCTCGCTCGCTTACGTTTCATGGTCTATGTATGTGGAAAAATCCAGCCAGGAATCGTCAGGGCGCCTTGCGAACGTCCGTGAATCCACTTGGCACAAGTTCAGGTACTGGAAAAAGTAGTTTCGGTCTTCCCCATACGGCCGCCTGTACATATTCCACGCCGGGTAGGTCCGGCTTACGGCATCCGTGAGAATCACAATGATCTTCGCGTCGCGATTGTACGCCCGGATCCGCATTGGCGCATTGTGATTCACCAGATAACTTGTGCTCATGTCGAAGAGAATGTTTTCTCCGGCATCGACTGGAAAAAGCGAATGATAATAATCATTACCCTTTCTGTAGAGGTTATCGCATGTGAAAAAATGCAGCTCTTTCTGATCGCATGCCGCGACCTGCGAATGCATTTTGAGGTATTCGTAAAGAGCCGCTGTATCAGCCTTCTGGGCGCCCACGATAAAAACACCCAATCGTCGATTCTGGTCCACATTTTGTGTCCATATCGCGTCACTATGGACTGTCTCCTTGGAGGTGATAGCGCTTCAGTCCCCGTTGACACCCGACTACTGTACGCGGCATAGAATTAGTAACGAAAACGGCTTTGCTTTCCTTTCAAGCGTGACAAAGCCAAAGGATGCACGCCCGGAATGTCCTTGAGCGCCTCTCGACAGAGGCGATCGCGATCCGTGTTGCGCTCACGCTGCCCATCGAGATCGGCTCATCGGACGAGCTGGCGGCGTAAGCCCTGGCGCTTCGCTCTTGGGTGCAGCATCCCAGAGACGCTCGCGTAAGCGCCTTCAACTGTACCGGACTTGATGTACAAAGGAAAGCGTGACGGTATGCAAGAACCGTCACATGACGATGAAAGCCCCTTCATAACCGACAGGCGCTTCGCACATCGTGTCCGCGTCCAGTCCATGGATGAGCCCGCAGGAGAAGGCGCTCTGCGGCTTCGGGCGAAGGCGCGAGGGATCCTGCAGATCGAGAGACCTAGCCCAAGTTTAACGTGTTCAAAAATATCTCTTTAATTATCAGTTTGTTACGTGTCATAAAAAACTGAAGTGGCACTACATGCTCGTATATTAGTATTTGTGGATGATCACCAAGATCCGCGTGTTTTTGGATGATGACGCGGATTTGTTGGGAAGGCTGTTCATCGGGTGGGTGGGCTTGAAGGGCGTTTGTCTGATCGGCAAGGACTGAGGGCCGACGACGG
>JAJYDT010000072.1 GCA_021777335.1 Pseudomonadota bacterium
GCAAACGACTTGGCTCCCCGAGCACCTTGAAGGCGGGAATGATCTGTTCTGGGCTGTGAGCGAAGAATCTCATGACCTGATATTAATAATTACTCATATAAATATAGACTGAACTGGCAACCGGCGACCTGACCAACATCAAAAAAACGCGAAAGCAACCGGGGCGCCCTGCCATACCTCACGAGGGTCGGCGCACAATTAACGAAAACACCAGAAGGTCAAGCAGAAAATCCGCAGAGTGCCACTAGGTTGTCGGACAAATGGGTAGTAGCCCTATCGCAATAAGATGCGAAGGTGATAGCAGCATGCATGGCCACATGCACAGAGATGCTGACATAATGCATTGCGCCACTTCCCTGGCAGTCTATGCGCAGCCTGAGCTTCACGAACTCTCTGAAGAATGGCTCGCAGCTGAGACAAGGGATGTTCTAAAGCTTATTCAGCAGCACGGCAGTCTGGACCCGGGGGGCACTGGCACCGCACCTTCCAGGAATCCGGCAGCGTGACCATCTTGCTGGCCCACCTGCAGAGCCAGGGGAAGACCCGCCTGTGGGTGGAAGTTTGCCAAAATCCTGATGGTTGGGTATTTCCCGACGACTGGCATCGACTGATGCCCCCGGGGAATACCTTCACATGATATTGAAGTTGAAAAAGGTAGAGGATATTATTACTGAAGTTGCGATATTTATTAACTAATTGATAAACTAGGTGACATATGTTTTTCAAACAACGAGGTAGTGCCGACGGGACCTTGTCCTATTTTTATGGTTGTGGCGGCAAAGGACAGGGGGTAGCGATAGACGCGGTAGCCGGTGACGAACAATGGTTCGTGGAGGAGGCTCAGAAGGCCGCGGTGCGCATCGCCTTTGTCGTTGACACGCACATCCATGCTGACCATCTCTCCGGCGGACGGGCTCTGGCCGAACGGGTGGATGCCCCTTACTGTTTGCACGAGAGCGATCTCGCCCAAGTCAATTTCCCGATCCGCGGACTGCAAGACGGCGAAGTGCTGGAAACAGGCAATGTTATTACTAAGGTTCTACACACCCCTGGCCATACCCCGGATAGTATCTGTCTGCTGGTCAGCGACCTGCGGCGCAGCCAGGATCCCTGGTTCGCGCTCACCGGCGACACCCTTTTTGTCGGCGGCGTCGGCAGGCCCGATTTAGGGGGCACACCGCAGGAGATGGCGGGCCGGATCTTTGACAGTATCCACGGAAAACTCCTCACCCTGCCCGGTGACCTGGAAATCTTTCCCGGCCACGCGGCGGGCAGTGTCTGCGGCGCAGGCCTGTCCGGCAAACCGTCTTCCACCCTCAGTTTTGAAAAGCGCTGGGATCCCTATTTGAGTCTGGATCGAGAGACCTTCATCGCCAAACTCGTGGCGGAGATCCCCCCGCGCCCGGCTGATATGGCGCGCATCGTGGCCGTCAATTTGGGGAAGGCGACATGAACAAGGAGACCGTCCGTTTCGCCCTCTTTGCTGAGGTCTTTGCGGCGCTGGCTCATCCGAAGCGCCTGGAAATGATCCACTATCTGGGTGAGGGACAGCGGAATGCGGGCGAGCTTGCGGAACTGACGGGGCTATCCAAGGCCAATCTCTCTCAGCATTTGAGCATTCTGAAAGCACGCGGACTGGTCCGCTGCGACAAACGCGGAACCTTTTGCCATTACCGGCTCACTAGCCCCAAGGTCCTCGAGACCTGTGAGATCGTGCGGCAATTGATCCTGGGGCAGATGGATCTCACCACCACTTATCGCCGGCAACTGGCGAAGGTGCTGCCTTTGCGCAAGCAGTCACCATGAGCACGACCCATCACCTACTGGCCAAAGAGCATCAACGCGGCATTGCCCTGAATCGCAGCCAGTTCCTGCTGCAGACCGTGCAGGTTCTCTTTGTCGGCCTGATCATCGGCATGGAGCGCAACGTGCTCCCGGCCATGAGTCAGGATTTTGGCGTAACGAAGGGGGCGTTCCTTTTTCTCGCCTCTTTTGTCATTTCCTTTGGTTTGGTGAAAGGTGCCCTCAACTTCGTGGCGGGAAGTTTGTCCGACCGGATCGGTCGCAAGCGCGTGCTATTGCTCGGCTGGCTCGCTGGCATCCCTATCCCCCTGCTCATCTTTTTTGCCCCCAACTGGTGGTGGATCGTCGCCGCCAATGTCTTTCTCGGCATCAACCAGGCGTTCACCTGGACCATGACGGTAACGAGCCAGATTGACCTGGCGGACAGCCATCAGCGGGGGTTCGCCGTCGGCATCAATGAAGCCATGGGATATGTCGCCGTGGGTCTCGCCGGTACCGCCACGGGCTATCTCGCCGTGCGTTACGGGCCGCGCGGGGCGCTATTGGGTTTTGGCCTCACGGTCATTACCCTGGCACTGATTCTGCTCTTGTGGATACAGGACACCATCGCCTGGGTCCATGCGGAACACGCCCAAAATCAGCAACAATCGATGGCAACCACCCCCCCGAAAATGGGCATGTGGGAGACATTCGTGCAGGTGTCTTTTCGTAGTGTGACCTACCGTGCCCTATGCCAGGGCGGAGTAGCTAACAAGGTCGCTGACACACTGGTCTGGGTACTCTTCCCGGTCTACTTCCGCCTGCATGGCCTGAGCGTGGTGCGGATCGGCTGGGTGACCGGGGTCTATGCCATGGTCTGGGGTCTGTCTCAACTATGGACCGGTCATCTGGCTGACCGCATCGGGCGCAAACCGCCCGTGGTCCTCGGTTTTGCCCTGCTGGCAGCAGGGCTCATAGGCACCGCGCTGGTCGCCCATTTCGCGGCCTGGATCATGACGGCCATTGTCATGGGCTTGGGTATGGCGCTCCTCTATCCCAACCTCATCGCTGCCATATCGGATGTCGCACCCCCCTTGGAGCGTGGCCAGATCCTCGGTACCTACCGTTACTGGCGGGATACGGGTTACGCCATCGGTGGCCTGATTCTCGGCTTGGTGGCGCAATGGAGTGACGAAGTCCTGCCCACAATCTGGCTCACCGCGGCGATCGTGGCCCTGTCAGGACTATGGATCGCTTTGGCTGTAAAGGAAACGCATCCCCGAGCCAGCTGATACAACACAACCCACATGGCTGTTGCATTGATCATTCTCCATGCGACCCGTCGGCAGAGAACGAATGGCGCCCCTGATTTGTAACGACTGGTCGGCGCCGGGCGATGGCCTGACAAACGTGCAGCGAGGTAGTGTCTGGGTGTGGCTGCTGGATGTACCCGTCACTTCCACGCGGAACATGTGACGCATGTCAAGCGACAACGCCGTCATCCGTCTTGAAGGGTACCCGGACACGTTGTATAGTGGCTCCAAGCGGGGCTGCTACGACGGGCCACTGCATCTAGGTCCAGACACACCACAAGGAGCGATCGCGTATGGCACACAAGAAAGCGAACGTATCTTCTCACCACACCCCGGCAACGTTGCATTCCACGCAAGACTTGACACCAGAAGCATACCAGCGCCGGATTGCCGAAGCAGCGTACTACCGCGCGCTCGCGCGCGGGTTTCAGGGTGGGGATCCAGTGAGCGATTGGTTGGAGGCGGAACAGGAGCTCTCTCATCAGTCGAGTCCCTGACCTGCGACTCGGAGCCGCGCCCAGCGCCGCGCACAGATCAGGGTGGTCTGCAGCCCGTGCGGTAACAAGACCTCCCCCAGGACACCGTGGGACAACTGGCAATATACAGGCAATATATAGTAGACCCCGTCGGTATCCCGGTCGCACCAATAGCGCCATTGCGAAAAACGCGCTTTAGGGTGCACCGCATTGAGACCGGCGTTAAACATTGCACATGGATCACCGGAACCCACCCCCGATACCGTTGGTACCCGATGTGTGTGCGATACGTCACCTGGAATCAAGTCTCAATCAGGGCCCGGCGATCCTGGTCTGGTCTTCCGTCAGAATAGTGCGCGCGCAATTGCGTTCGGGTGGACGAGCAGCGCCCGGACACCGGCGTTCTGCGAAACACTCACCGCATGACCGACTGCGTCCTGCAGCAAGGATGCTCCAAGCTTGATGCCCTGGGCCCGATGGTCAACGGCCAGCCGGGCCAGAACCATCACTGGAATAGGATCGGACATGTTGCGTCGCATGCTGCTGGTTGCCGCTTGGTGTGAAACCGCGCCGGCGACCATCGCGTAGTCGCCATAGATGCCACCCTCCTGATCCGTGGCGACGAAGGTGCGGCTAGCGCCGCTTAATTGGTTAGTCAGTGCCCGGCGCTTTAGCGATTCATCACAACAGATACACGAATTGTGGTGCAACGTGTAGCCGTTGTGTCACTACGCGCTCGCGCTCAATGACACATGGCGGGACACCGGTTGGCGGGCACTTTCAGGCTTCGAAATCTGTTTGCCGGGGTCGTTTCTGTTCGGACGAATGTCCTCGACAACGGCAAAATCTTACCACGATTGCGACCACGATTTAGACCGGGATGCAACGGGATGTTACCACGCTGCTCTGGACTGGATTATTTTTCTGAATCCCTGCATTTACTAAGTTTACAGGGTGTTGTCGGAGGACTTTTAGGATGTTGAAGTGGCGGAGAGGGTGGGATTCGAACCCACGTGGGGCTAGGCCCCCAACAGATTTCGAGTCTGCGCCGGTATGGCCACTTCGGTACCTCTCCGCGGAAGATGCGCAGTGTACGCGAAAGTTCTGCGCCCTCAAAATGTTGATCTGTAAGGAGTTGTCAGGCAGTGGTCTCAACATGGACAAATAGGGTCTTTTCCGGCAAACTGAGCGTCATGAAGCCTGCCGCCTTTCAGCGCTTCAGTCCCGGACGGCGCCCCCAGCGGCCGTGGGACGACGAGGCGATCCCATGAGTATCCGTCCCTTGTCATTCCACGGGCGGCACTCGCTGACGTGCGTACTTCTGGTCGGCTCACTGGTCGCCGCCTGCGCCCCAGTCCAAGACAAGCTGAGTGCCGTAAAAACCTCTGGCGAACTTGTCATCCTCACCCGCAACAGTCCCACAACCTATTATCAGGGCGCGACCGGTCCGCAGGGCATCGAATACGATATGGCCAAAGCGTTCGCCGACTATCTCGGCGTGCGGCTACGCGTCAAGGTGCTCCCGAACGCACACGACATCATCAGCGCTCTCAAGGATGGCAAAGGCGATCTCGCCGCAGCCGGACTCGCAATTACCGCACATCGCCTGCAGGAGGTGCGGTTCACGCCTCCTTACCAGCGCATATGGCAACAGGTGGTCTACCGAGCGGGCGACCCGCACCCCAGTGGACTTGCGGGGCTCGTCGGCCGGCAACTCGAAGTGGTACGCGACTCAAGCTACACAGAACTGCTCTCACAGATGGCCCAGCAGGATCCACAGATCAAGTGGAAGACGACCGGCAGCGCCGGCGTCGAAAACCTGCTGCACCGCGTTCATACCGGCCACCTGCAGCTTACGATTGCGGACTCCAACATCGTGGCCATCGACCGGCAGTATTACCCAAATCTGGCCGTCGCCTTCGATCTCCCGGCGCCACAATTCCTGGCCTGGGCCTTCCCAAAGAGTCGAGACCGCAGCCTCTACGACGCGGCGGTCAAGTTTTTTCATCTTATGAGAAGCTCTGGCGAACTCGCTGACCTCAAGTCGCGCTACTACGCGCCGGTTCAGCGCATCAATACTTTCAATATCGCAACCTACATCCATCGAATCCGTACCCGACTGCCGCTTTATAGATCGCAGTTCGAGCGCGCCGGGCTCAAATACGATATTGACTGGCGCCTGCTCGCAGCGATGGGTTATCAGGAGTCCTGGTGGCAGGCAAATGCGACATCGCCAACGGGTGTACGCGGCCTCATGATGCTGACCATCGATACCTCAACCTACGTCGGAATCCAGGACCGGCTTGACCCGGATCAGAGTATCGACGGAGGTGCAAAGTATCTGAGAAGCATAATGAATCATCTTTCGCCCCACATATTCCAGCCGGACCGCACATGGATGGCGCTGGCCGCCTACAACATGGGCATCAATCACCTTGCAGATGCGCGCCGTCTCACGGCCAGCCAAGGGGGAAACCCGGACCTATGGGTTGATGTTGCGAAACGCCTGCCATTGCTCGCTGAGCCACAATGGTACTCGAAGACACAATATGGCTATGCCCCGGGATATCAAGCCGTGCGCTACGTCACGCACATCCAAACCTACTACAATGTACTGACAAAGATCCAGCACGATTCGAAGGTCGAGAGCGACGCGATGCTGCTGAAGCTTAAGGCGCCGGCGATCTGAGTGCGCCGTCCCGTCGCGCACGAAAAAACCGTTTCAGCTGCAGTGCACATTCCTCGCGTAGTACCCCGGGGGTTACTTCAATCTGATGGTTGAGCCGTGGCGAGCGCGTGATATCAAACACGCTTCCGGTCGCGCCCGCACGCACGTCTTCCGTCCCAAACACGAGCCTTAGGACGCGCGCGTGCACCAGCGCACCCGCACACATGGCGCATGGCTCGAGTGTTACATAGAGTGTCGCGCCGGTGATCCGGTAGTTCTTGAGATGGGCCGCCGCCATTCGTAACGCCACGATCTCGGCATGTGCCGTGGGGTCAGAGCAGGAGATGGACTGGTTCCAGCCTTCGCCGATAACCTCACCCCGATAGCTGATCACTGCGCCGACTGGAACCTCCCCTGCCCGCTCTGCGCACGTCGCAAGCGCAATGGCCCGCTGCATGAATTGCTCATCGTTCATGTTGTTCTGCCTGCCGAATAATACCCTTGGCAACGAAATTAATCCGGATTTTCCGTCAGAAACCGAACCGCATGAATCTCAAGGCGTTATCTCTAAAAACGGAACCCATTAGAACACGATATTGATTTTACTCGTCTTCGGGCCTCAAACAGAAAATCCGGGGATCAAAGTAATTGCCACTTTGCCAATCACAATTTCATCAATCGCGGAACGTTAGGTTCTCGAGATTTCGAGAAGATCAACCCGCTGAATAAAATGGAGCGCCCCGTAACGAGACTGGCACTTTGGCTCGATTACTTCCGAAGTCCGGGAGCCCCCATAAAACCTAGCTTTCGCCGTTCTCGGAATCACACCTTACCGTCAGATCTACCGTCAGACGACATGTGCTTTTTCGGGCGCAGGAGTAGACCCGGCTTGCACGGCGGCCCACCCCATCAGTTGTCAACTATCGCCGCCAATCGGCAGGGCCGGGCTTTTGAATTCTTCGCTATTGTCGTAGCTGGACGACAACTATCACATCCAAATAAAAACTCTTTCGTCACTCGGCCATCACCGTCATTCCGCCAGCCGGAACGCGGAGGCCATCCGCTGCTGTTCGCGCACCGGGATACGCAGACGCTTGGCGATCTTCGGCCACTGCCGCACGATCGCTTGGCTACGATCAATGATCGCCTTTGCATCCTTCACCGTAATGCGGAAGTAGGGTGCCACGGAAAGCGCCAGGCCGAGATCCTGCGCGTTGTCGGCCTCGCTGACGTTCAGCCACAAACCATGTGAGTCGGCTACAGGATTCATGTCGAAAGCCTCGGACAGACACCACCCCTTGCCACGCACCAGAAGGAAGCCATGATTGCGCAGGTGATCATCGGTGTTCGAGACCAGCATGTTGAACACAATGCGTGACCAGAGTTCCTGAAGATCGGCATTGGTCCGCGCGCCGTGATCGATCAGCACACGGGCCAGTTCCAGATAGCTCGCGCCCATCGATGCGTCATCGCCATCTTTGCGCCCGGTCAGTGTCATGGCCGAGGCGAAGTGCAGGCGCCGCCCAGCCGCGGTTCGATCGAAGCGCTTCACAAGAAAGCTGTGATGTGGACTCGCGAAGCGGCGCGCCAGACTTTCAGGCACGCGCAATCCGCAGCCCCGCGCCAAGGTCTGGACGACCAGTTCCCAACCACCCACGTCATGCTCATCGCGCACGCTCGGGAACTTAGCGATCCACAAGTGCCCGGCCAGATCGACAACGCTGGCCTTGGGCCGGGCGCCACCCAACGAACCACCGGGTGCGATCAACATGTGTAGCCAGTCGTTGCCGGCCTCTGCCGTGTTGTCTTCATCGCGTTCTAACGCCAGGCTGGCGGCCTCCAGCTCGCGCAGTTGCACGAATGGCGGTGCCGCAACGTCGTGACGGTTGTCCAGAAAGTTGCCTGCGTCATCGAGCCGGAATCGAAGCGCGCCTACGCGAAACACGTCATGTACACCCAGCAGGTAGTCCGATTCATACAGGCGTGCACGTTTTGGTACTTTTCCTGTCCGCTTCTCCCGCTCCAGACGCCGCTGCATGAGCAAGCGACCCCAGCGATCCGGACTGGCATCGGCAAACACGCCGAAGGTCTCGTGCCCCTGAGGTGGATGCTGGCGGCCCATGAACAAACCAAGGCGTGGATCGAGGTGAAGACCCGTAACCGCAGGATGCGTCAATGCCTCGGCATCGAACTCGAACTCGAACACTTCGCGCCCTGCTCCGCGCTGTATATGGAGCAGACCGAGCTGTAGCGGATGCGGCAATCCATCCCAATCCGCGTAAACGGCGATGGGCATCTCAACGCCTCTTCTTTGTCGCGGTACCCACAGTGTCCGTGGTATCGATCAAATCGACCAGGCTCTGGACACTGATAAAGCCGCTCTTCTCGACCCGGCGTCCGGCACCCTTGCGGCGCCGAGGCTGCGACTTGTCCGCCGTGGTCTGCACACGCCTCGCGGCTATATCTGCAACAGCAGTGGTTTGCCCACGCTTCACCGGCACCACGGATGCCGACGGCTCTGCGCGTACCAACGGCTTGCCGCGAGCCGTCAAGCGCGCATCCTGCAGCTCGCGCCCCATCAGATCCGCAGCACCTAGCAAGTCCAGGTCTTTCTCAATGCCGAGTACCTGCATGACGGCCAGGTAGGCCCCCATCGTCACTCCCGCCCCGCCTCGCTCCAGGCTGCGCAGGGTCATCGGCGCCATGCCCGCCCGCTCCGCCACCTGCTTGGCGGTCAAGCGTCGACGCAATCGCGCCAAGCGCAATCGTTCGCCGAACCGTCGCAGGAGTTCGATCGTCGAGGGAAGTAGTGGCGCAATCTTTTTTGCCATAATGTAATTATATTATCCAGTTTATTACTATAACGCCATAATAATAACATATTATTTAGCTACAGAATATAAAGAACATTATTTTGTCTATAATTTATATAAATCGCCAAAATAATAATATCTTCTATTTCCATTAATTCCCGCACCAGCGGCGATAAGCATTAACCCAGCTCACCCCAGGGCCACGACTGAAAGAACCACGCTATAGCGCCGGACTGTTACCACATAGGATGGGCGATGCGATCGCCAGAGCATCGGCCCAGCACGCACCGCGCGTGAAGCATTTGATGTGCATCCTTAAT
>JAJYDT010000015.1 GCA_021777335.1 Pseudomonadota bacterium
GGAGTCCATGGCCAGCAGCAGCCGTTCAAGCTCGAAACAGGCGTCGGCCATAGGGATGAGGCCGACTGCGCGGGCACTCCCCTGGAGGGTATGCACCGCACGCAGCAATGAGGCCGACACATAATCACCGGCCTGGCCAGCGACCTCGTGCAGCACATTGATGTGGCTGCCGGTTTCGCTTGAGAAGATCTGCCGGAGCGTCGGATCCATGCCCGGCAACTTCTGGGGCACTGGCAGCACGACCGGGGTCTCGTCCGTGCGCGCTGTCGGTGGCGGAACATCCTCGAGATTGGTCTCCGGCTGGAGTGGCGGCAAAGCCGCAGACGCCGAAGATTTTGCGGGTGGAGTGGCACGTGTCGCGCCGGCAGCAAGCCCCTGCACCCGGCTTCTCAGATCATCCACATTGACAGGATGCCCCCCGCCCGACTCAAGTGCGTCGATCAGCAGCGGCAATGCGTCGCGAACCTCCCGCAAAAGGGCGAACATTTCGGGCGAGGGGGCTAGACGCCCTTCCCGTACATGATTGAGCTGGCTCTCCATATCCCACGAGAGCTCGGCGATGTCGGCCGCGCCCACCATCCGTCCGCTGCCTTTCAGTGTGTGGAATGCGCGGCGCAGGCTCACAAGTGCCTCGCGATCCTCCACATTCCGCTCCCACGCATCAAGACTGTGTTCAAGTGTGCGAGAGATGTCGCGTGCATCCTCGACGAAGATCCCGATGATCTCCTGGTCTATTTCCCAGTCGCCGACCGGCGCGGGTGCGCCCTTAACCGCCTCTTCATCGGATTCCACAACAACCTCGACCGGACGTTCCTCCGCTGCTTCCGGAACCGGAATATGTTCCGCCTCACCTGAGGTTGCAGGGACAGGGATCTCCGGGGGCAGCGGGACCGCGGGGTCGGGCGCAGCGCGCGCATCCGGATGCCGCAGAAGTCGTGCCAGCGCCTCGATCGACTGGGTGAGCGTTTGCCGCACGTCCGCGTTGACCGGGTGTACGTCCGCCTCGATGAACACAAGCAGCTGATCTACCTCGTCTGCAAGTTCGCCGGCCTTGGGATCCCCGGCCTCTCCTGTTTTTCCGAGCAGTGCCTGAAGCTGCCGGCGCATCTCCGTGGCTTCGGCTTGCCCTAGAGGCTCGCGCGTGAGAAAACGTCTGAGCTGCGTCAGTGGCGGAACGTCGGCTGCTCCCGTGCCGAGGACGGCATCCAGATCCGCAAGCGCCCGGTCCACAAGCGCGCCAATACTGCTGCTGCCGCGCCCAAGCCCGTCCAGATACGCGCCGATCGTGCCAATACCCACGGCCAGCGCCTCAAATACGCGCGGGCCGGTCGGCACCGATTCCTCGCTCAGATCCTGAATGTACTGATTGATGACGGCAACCAGCTCCGCCGCCCGGTCCTGGCCCAGGATCTGCAGCGCACCCTGGATCTGGGCCAGATGCCCCGGGATCGACTGGAGCAGTGCCATGTCGTCAGGCTTCGCGGCAAATGTCTCGAATGACTCTTCGATCTTCGCAAGGTTGCTGCGGATCTCATTGCCCACGGCCCCGAGTAGCTGGTGAAACTCGCCTTCCGAAAGTTCTCCGTCGCTGACCTCGAACCCCTCGGTGCCGGGTACCTCGGTCTCGCCGCGCATCGACCGCAGAGAGTTGATGTGCTCTTCCAGCAGCTGTCTGCCGACCCCGCCCGACTGCAGGTCACGTGCACTGTTTTCGAGCTGGAGCAACGATGCCGCGATACGCATCGACAGGGCATCAGAAAGCACAAGACGCTGCTCGTCGACGGCGGCAAGCGTGATCGCGATCTCTTCGGCAAGCGCCCTCAGGGGCACAAGGCCCAGCATGTCCAGCGTGCGGGCCGTCTTTGCCACAAGATCATGGAGGGGGCGCAGTGACTTCGCATCCTTGTGCTCGGGGTCAAGGTAGGTCGAAAACAGATCCTCGGCCGTCTCCAGTTCCTTGGTAAGTGCCAGTGAAAGGGACTGGATGATGTCGGGCGGGGGCAGCCTCTCTATGGGAGAATCGTCGTCGGCGGCGGCCCCGAAAATGGATGCGAGACGAAATGCGTCCCTGATCTCGCGCACGCGAGGTTCGTTGTCTCCCGCAGCCCCGAGCTCGAACAACATGGCCTTGATAAGTGATGTGCCGGCGCTCTCTGCAGACGGTCCCGGCCCCTCGATGAACTTCTTGATCTGCTGCTCGATCCTGCCGGCAAGTTTTTTGCGCTCCGTCACCGGATCTATCTGGCCACACAACGCTTCCAGGAAACCTGCGGCAATCCAGAAGAACTGGCGGGCGAAACCCCTTGGAGCCGCATCCCGGAGCCCACCAACGATGATGGCGAGATGCCTGCCCCGATCGGGCGCAGGATCGCGCAGCCAGGGAACCAGAGCGGACTGGAACGCGGCCCGCTGCGTCTGCAGCAGTTGCTGGAACTCCGGTGGAGACAGACCCTCGCCGGTATCGGGCGGCACAACATCCAGGTCCGGCGCAAACAGTTCCATCTCGGAACGCCGGTCGCTGCCCTGCGCCTTCCTCAGGTCATTGATGAGCGGTGCGAGCCGGAGCGGGACGTCCGACTGGCCGAATTGCAGCCGCGCGAGATAGTCCGGCAGCGAGAGGATCGACCGCGTCAGCAGGTCAAACGTATCACCGTCGGTCTGTACCTTCTTGCCGAATACCGCCTCGGCCAGAAGCTCGATTTCACGGGCAAGGAGCGCCGGGGCATCGAGCTCCACCATCTGAAGCGTTCCCACCACCTGATGCAGGTAGGTGATGCAGAACCGCAGACGGGTGTCATCCGCGGGATTCTCGATGAACGATTCGAGCGCTCCGCGGGCCCGTTTGAGGGTCTCGTCGATCTCGGCCTTGACCCAACTTAGGGTACTGGGGTCGATGCTGCCTGTTGCTGCCATTGGTCGCCCGCGCGCTTACGCGCTTCAGGTTAAGCCTGGATCGGAAGCTTGAAACCGGCGACGGATGCCTGAAGCTCGCGTGCGAGCTCCGACAGTTTCATGATCGATTCTGTCGTCTGGCGCGTGCCCGCCGAGGTCAAGTTCGTAGTCTCCTGAATCTGTCCCATGCTGCCCGATACCTGTGTGGCCGTCTCCGACTGCTGGAGCGCCGAGTGCGCGATGTTCACGATCAGATCGGACAGCTGCTGCGACACGGATTCAATCTCTGTCAGCGCCTGTCCAGCCGCATCTGCGAGCCGCGTGCCCGTGACCACGCCATGGGTCGCTTTTTCCATCGATGCGATCGCCTCGTTCGTATCCGCCTGAATGGTCTTAACGAGGTCGGATATCTGCTTCGTTGCCTCACCCGAGCGCTCGGCGAGCCGCTGCACTTCGTCTGCAACCACCGCGAAACCGCGGCCAGCGTCTCCTGCCATCGCGGCCTGAATCGCCGCGTTGAGGGACAGGATGTTGGTCTGCTCGGCGATATCGTTGATCAGCTCCACGATTTCGCCGATCTGCTGTGAACTCTCTCCAAGCCGCTTGATGCGCTTTGCCGTCTCCTGAATCTGCTCGCGCATCTCGTCCATGCCCTTGATCGTGTTCTGCACCGCCTCGGCGCCCCGCTTTGCGGTCAACACCGAACCCTGCGCCACCTCGGCGGAGCGGCCCGCCGACAGCGACATCTCCTCCATGGACGTGGCCATCGTCTTCACACGATCGGTGGTCTCCGTGATCTGGTTCACCTGCCGGTTGGCCGCATTGGCAAGTTCGCTGGCCGTATGCCGGCTCTTCTCGGAGGCCACCGTCACCTGCTGGGCGGCCGCGTTGATGCGCGTCACGAGGTTGCGCATCTCCTTCA
Source organism: Pseudomonadota bacterium (assembly GCA_021777335.1). Lineage (GTDB taxonomy): Bacteria > Pseudomonadota > Gammaproteobacteria > Acidiferrobacterales > Acidiferrobacteraceae > JAJYDT01. The sequence goes on from JAJYDT010000015.1 coordinate 3,815, forward strand.
CGGCGAAATTGATCGAGTCCGCAATCGCGCCTGTGATCTGTTCGGTGACCTGCGGCTGGATCGTCAGGTCGCCATCCGCGAGATCGCCCATTTCGTCCAGCAGCTTCAGAATCGCGTCCTGCGTCTGCCGATTCTTCTCCGCGCCTTCCTTCGCGCGGGCACGTTCATCGCCGAACATCTGGAAACCGTAGAGCGATGCCAGCGCAAGCGCCACCGCCGCCATGATGTAACCGAGGATGCGGCTGACCTTCTGCGACTGGGCGAACGCGGTGTATGCCCCGATCAGCTTCTTCGATTTTCGAAGCAGCGGATCGCTCTCACGGAACGCCGCCTGGCTTGCGTGCTGTGACACATACAACTCCGGGGCGCTGCTCAGGATGCCGGTGATGTGTGGCGAAACCTCGCTGAATATCGTGATGGCATCCTGGATCTTCGGGCGTATGGCCGCAGGTGCCTGTGCCAGAATCTGTGTCTGGCTCTGAGTCATCGCCTTCGTGTCCCTGGAGAATTCCGCCGCTGCGTCGGGCGCGGAATGACCACCCACCGCAAACAGGTTCACGTCCTTGTTGATCCGTTCGGCGAGGACCGCCTGACGCGCCATGAGATACAGAATGTTCGGACTCGCGTGCGCCGCGATGGCCTTCCGCATGATGCCACTCCATTCCGTCGCGAGCATGGGCATGCCCTGGTTGATCGCAACGACATGGTCACGCATCGTCAGCACGGGCTCCGCTTCCTTGAGGATGAGGTCCACGTTCGTGCGCATCTGCGTCCATGACTGGGTCACCTTGGCAAGCGCGGGACGCACCGGGGCGGGTGTCGCCGGCAGCGAAAGCGCCGCACTGCCATCACTGAGCGTCTGGATGACGTTCTGGAAGTCATTCCGCGAATGGCGCAGGGAGTAGAACGCCGCCGTACGGCCAAGAGTCGCTTCGCGCGCGTCCTTCGCGATGCGCTGCGACAACATGAGCAGCTGGCTTGACTGGGCGATGTACTGCGAGTCGTGGGCGGCCTCCTGGACCGTCCGGCCGAAAAGTACGGCCACCGCAAGCAGCGACAGCACCGAGCCCACGAGCAGAAACGGCAGCCTGAACTTTCCTCGCGGCGCCTTGGGCTCACTGGGCCCCTGACCCTCGACCTCCACGTACTGCTCACCCTCGACCGAGTCGTCGGGGGCCGGTCGTATGATCTCCTCGGTCGGCCGGTCCAGGAATTCGTCGTTGTTTTTTAGCTTCGCCACCATACGCACCTCTTCGCATTCATCTTTAATCTGATCCCCGAAAACCGTGCAGTTATGCCGCCACGTGCTTGAAAGTCACGCTTTCGGCCAGCGACCGCATATCGAACACGCCCCATAGCACGGCGTCCCGCAGAAACGCCCCTCGTACGTGCATGAATACCGCGTTATCCACGCCCGAAAGATCGCGCCGGTCCCGCTCTTCATCAAAATGGCGCAGACCATAGACTTCATGCACGAGCACAGCACACGTCAGTTCCGCAACATTCATGATCAGCAGGCGTGCCTTGTCCCCCGGGGCGACAGGCGGCTTGCTGAAATACTCCGCCAGGTCAATGATCGTCAGCAGAGTGCCGCGAATACTCGCCACCCCGCGCACCCAGCGTTTTGCTCCCGGCACCAGCGTCATCTCCGGGTAGTTCAATACCTCGGTCACATGGCTCAACGGCGTTACCAGCGGCATCGTGTCCAGCCGGAACGCGAGACCGGACCACGACGGCGCCGGCCGGGCCTGTTCCGGCAGGCCGGGCGCCGCCTGGCGCGCCGCGCGCTGCATCTCGGCGAGCAGGACGAGCGGGTTCTGTCCCGCTAGCGCCGCTTGCCCCATGCCAGGACTGTCCATCTACAGGGCCCGGATCTTTTCGAGCAGTACATTTTCGACAATCGGCTTCACGATGTAGTCCTTCGCGCCCTGCCTCAGCCCCCAGGCCTTGTCGGTTTCCTGTCCCTTGGTCGTGCAGATGATGACCGGGATCGATGAGGTGCTGGGATTCCGTGTAATGGCGCGCGTCGCCTCGAAACCACTCATTCCGGGCATGACCACGTCCATCAGCACCAGGTCCGGCTTTTCTGTTTTCAGCTTCTCCAGGGCCTCTTCGCCACTGTTCGCGGTGGACACGCCAAACCCATTTTTAGAAAGCATCTCCCGCAGGAGATGAACCTCGGTCAGCGAATCGTCTACGACAAGAATGTTCTTGACTGGCATATCGGTCTTACGCTCCTAAAATGGTTCCCATCCCCGAAACCCCACATTGTCCGGATCAGTGCACATACTTGCTGATCACCTCGATCAGCTCCTCCTGCGTAAAGGGCTTGTTGACGTATTCCTGAGAGCCCGCGATACGTCCGCGCGCGCGATCGAAAAGACCGTCCTTGCTCGAAAGCATGATGACGGGAATATGCTTGAACTGTTTGTTGTTCTTGATCAAAAGGCACGTCTGGTAACCATCCAGGCGGGGCATCATGATATCCACGAAGATGATGTCTGGCCGGTGGTCAGTGATCATCGACATCGCCTCGAACCCGTCTGCCGCGGTCAATACCTCGTAGCCGGCCTTCTTCAGCAGCGCCTCGGCGGTTCGCCGGATGGTATTGCTGTCGTCAATGATCATAACTTTGATGTCTGAGGCCATCCCCGCTCCTTCAAAAAGTGCCGAAACCCGCGCGCCTCGGGACCCTAAAAGTGATTTCTTTGTTTTGCGGCGTATGACAATGATTTAGTAGCACAAACATTTGGCAAAATCCATGCGGACTCTGCCATTTCCGATCCCACCCTCGGGTGCGCCTGTTTATAACAGGCGTGATCACGAGCCGTCTCCTGTCGAGTATAGGCGGTTTTCGGAGGCATTCTATTGTTTGCCCGTGATCGGGTACCATGGGCACCATGCAGAAAGACCCGTCGGGACCCTCGGTAACCTCCGTTCCACACCTCACTACTGCCCTGAGCGGACCGTTGCAGGAGATAGAAACCCGGCTTCTCGAGCGGCAGGATGACATCGAGCAGTGGCTGCATGCCGAGTGGCTGCGGACCCCGGCACCATTCTACACATCGGTCGATCTGCGCAATGCAGGCTTCAAGCTCGCTCCGGTCGATACCAATCTGTTCCCGGGCGGTTTCAACAACCTTAATCCCGCGTTTCAGCCACTCTGTGTGCAGGCGGTGCAGATGGCAGTCGAGCGTTTCTGCCCGCTTGCCCGGGGGGTTCTGATCATCCCCGAAAACCATACCCGCAACCCGTTCTATCTCGAAAATCTGGGCGCGCTCGCACAGATCCTGAAACGGGCGGGACTCAACGTACGCATCGGATCACTGTTGCCGGAACTTACCACACCGACCAGCATCTCGCTCGCGAGCGGGCGCTCGCTGCTGCTCGAACCGGTCCAACGCGAAGGCAACCGCGTCAAAGTCGGCGATTTCTATCCGTGTCTCGTGCTCCTTAATAATGACCTGTCCGTAGGGCCGCCGCCGCTGCTCGTCGACCTCGCCCAGGCGGTGGTCCCCCCGCTCAAGCTCGGCTGGTGGAAGCGGCTCAAGTCCGGCCATTTCACAGAGTACGGACGTATCGCTACCGAGTTCGCGGATCGCGTGGATCTCGACCCCTGGTTCATCGACCCGATCTTCCGGCGTTGCGGGAAGATCGATTTTCACAAACGCACGGGAGAGGACTGTCTGGCGCAGAACGTGACCGAGGTGCTTGAAGCCATCAGGATCAAGTACCGGGCCTACGGGATCGATCAGGAACCATTCGTGATCGTCAAGGCCGATGCCGGCACCTATGGTATGGGAATCATGACAGTGCGTGACCCCAAGGACGTCTCTGGGCTGAACCGCAAACAGCGCAACAAGATGGCGGTCGTCAAGGAGGGCCATCAGGTGCAGGATGTCCTAGTGCAGGAAGGGGTATATACCTTCGAGACCTGGGGCACCCCGCCGGCGGTTGCCGAACCGGTCGTTTACCTGTTTGATCGCTTCGTCGTCGGGGGCTTCTACCGGGTCCACTCGACACGTGGCTCCGACGAGAACCTGAACGCCCCAGGCATGCACTTTGAATCGCTTGCGTTCGCGGACACCTGCGGGCTGCCGGACGCAAATCGTGGCCCGGACGCGGAGCCGAACCGGTTCTATGCCTACGGCGTCATTGCCCGGCTCGCAGCGCTTGCAGCCGCCCGCGAGCTCAGTGTGTCAACAGCCGCAAATGCGGTATCGCCAGCGGCGGAGTCAGGGTCTTGAAGATCGGGGTAGTCATGGATCCGATCGAATCCCTCAACATCAAGAAGGACAGCACTTACGCGATGCTGCACGCCGCCCAGCGGCGACACTGGCAGTGTTTTTATCTTGAACAGGCGGACCTCCTGCTCCGCAATGGCGAACCGGAAGGCCAGGGGCGTGCCGTGACCCTGTTCCCCGGACGGGACCCCTGGTACGACCTCGGACCACCCGGGCCATTCCCGCTCTCGCGGCTTGACGCCATCCTGATGCGCAAGGACCCTCCCGTCGACTCCGAATATCTCTACGCTACCCAGATCCTCGAAGCCGCTGAGGAGCGTGGAACACTGGTGGTCAACCGCCCGGCCAGTCTGCGCGATTTCAACGAGAAACTCTTTGCAGCCCGGTTCCCGGATCTGGTCCCACCCACGCTCGTCACGCGCCTTGCTCCGCCCCTGCGCACGTTCCTCGCGGAACACCGGGACATCGTACTCAAACCGCTTGGCGGCATGGGGGGGCGATCCGTATTCCGGCTGCGTCACGACGACCCGAACGTCGGCGTCGCCATCGAGACACTGACCGCGTATGGCACCCGGTATGCGATGGCACAGCGGTTCGTCCCCGAAATCGCGCATGGAGACAAACGGATCCTCATGATCGACGGCGAACCCGTGCCCTACGCGCTTGCCCGTGTTCCGGCCCCAGGCGAGACGCGCGGAAATCTGGCGGCGGGCGGCCGCGGCGAAGGACGCGCGCTCGACGACGGTGACCGGATGATCTGCGCGCGCGTCGGTCCCGTGCTCAAGGCGCACGGCATCCTGTTCGCGGGTCTGGACGTGATCGGCGACCGGCTGACGGAAATCAACATCACCAGCCCGACCTGCATACAGGAGCTGGATCGGATCTATAATCTCGATATTGCGGGTCAGTTGATGGATGTGATCGAGGCGAAGATCCGCGCCCGCAGAGCGGAGTGGAGCATCTCTTGATTCCCGAAGAGCAGTCATTTTCAAATTCGGATCGTCTTGGCCTGATGCTGTTTCTCGCGGTCATGGCACACCTTGTGGTGATCCTCGGCATCACGTTTTCCCCGCCGAAGACGCATGCCGGGCTGTCCGGACTCAATGTCACCCTGGTCCAGACTGCGAGCCCGAGACCCGCGCCCCACGCCACCGAGCTCGCCCAGGCCAACGCCGACGGCGGAGGCAACAGCCGCCGGCAGGGCACCTTGCGCAGCCCGTTCCCGATCGACGCGGTGAGCATGCACCGTGCGTACGTTCCCGCCGCCGTCCTGTCCGTGCGTTCTATTCAAAGCACCAGCGACCGAACGCGCCTTCTGACGGGCCCGGACGGCCCTGTGGTGCCGCTCGCAGCACCCACACCGCAGCCACTGCAGCCGAAGCAAGTGCCTGTATCCGGTCTTACCAATATTGCCGCCCTCAATCATGAACGTGCGGCACTCGCAACCGAGATCAGCCGCTCCTGGCGACAGTATGAACGGCGACCGCGCGAGAAATTCATCAGCGCCCGCACCCGTGCCTATGCATATGCCCGCTACATGGATGCATGGAAAGCGCGCGTGGAACGCATCGGCAACAGCCACTATCCGCGCGCCGTGCGGAATGCGGGGTTATCGGGGCGCCTGCTGATCGATGTCGCCATCAACGCCAATGGCAGCATCCGGAATGTCCGCATCCTGCGTTCGTCGGGGTCACCGGTGCTCGATGACGCCGCGTTGCGGATCGTGCGCCGCGCCGCGCCGTTTGCACCGTTCCCGGCAGCGATCCGGCGCCGTGTCGATGTCCTGCACATCATCCGGACGTGGGAATTCCGCCGGGGCAGCATCGTGCGGGCCGGGGGTTGAGCGGCGCCCCAAGCGCACCTTGAAAGAGGGTGAATCTTTGCCCGATACTATCGCTATGTCTGAAGTCGTATCGTTCAGCAACCACTTCCTGATCGCCATGCCAACCCTCGGCGATCCCAACTTTTTTCGGACCGTGGCGTTCATCTGCGAGCACAATAGCGAGGGCGCCATGGGCATTGTCATCAACCGCCCCGTTGATCTCTCGCTGAAAGATGTTTTCGAGCAGCTGGACATCGCGGTGGAGCACGACAAATTTGACCACATCGCCGTCCATCTCGGGGGGCCGGTCCAGAGCAACCGCGGCTTCGTACTCCATGAACCCGTCGGCAGCTGGGAATCGACCCTGCCGGTCACGGATACGGTCGGCATCTCCACATCACGCGATATCCTCGATGCCATCGCACATGGCCAGGGTCCGGCACGTTATCTGCTGGCGCTCGGCTATGCCGGCTGGGGTGCGGGCCAGCTTGAGCAGGAGATCAAGCAGAACGCCTGGCTGAGTGGTCCGGCCAGCCGCGAAATCCTGTTCGACATGCCGGCACAGACACGCTGGCACGCGGCGGCCCGTCTCCTCGGTGTCGATTTTGCCATGCTTTCGGAAGAAGCCGGGCACGCTTGATCCGCACATATCTCGGCTTTGATTTCGGGGAACGACGGATCGGCGTTGCCGTAGGCCGAACCCCGGGTAACCGCTGCGAGGCCATCGACACCATACGTTCGGTCCGGGGCCATCCGGACTGGCACCACGTGACCCGATTGATCTCGACATGGCAGCCTGCGGCGCTGGTGGTAGGTCTGCCGGTCCATATGGACCGGCGCGAATGCATGGCAACCGCAGCGGCACGGCGGTTTGGTAACCGTCTGAATGCCCGCTACAATCTGCCTGTCCATTGGGCTGACGAGCGCTTGACGTCGGTGGTCGCACGGCACATGCTCGCCGAGGCCGGTGTTTCGAACCGGCGGCAGAAACCCGCCGTCGACAGACTGGCGGCGCGCATCCTGCTCGAGGAATTTCTCGATGAGAACCCTCAAGAGGACTGACAAACGGGCGTTTTCCGCTGGCCGGCTTGAACGCGCGACGGGTCTGTCAGGGAATTGTCTTCAGAAAACGTAGATAATACCCATCACGGTTCCGTCCGGCCGGTCGTGCGCGCGGAGCAAGGGAAGCGGCGTGCAGCCGGACATAAAGGGCCAGCCCATCAATGGATGTGGGACATGACCATCCGGAACAGGGGCATGCCGTGTCAGGGACTATAAGGCCTCGTCGCCCGCACGCGGGGGCAGGCCCGGCGTCGCGGGCGAGGGAACGGTCAGGAGCTTCGAAACGATGAGCGAGGCACTTGCGGTTCAGCCGATCATTGATCGCATGGCAGTATCGCTGCGCCCGTATCTTGACCAGCGGCCCCTGATGATCGGAATCCACACGGGCGGGGTATGGGTTGCGCAGCGACTGCACAAGGCGCTCGGCCTCGAAGAACCGATCGGGACACTGGATATCTCGTTTTACCGCGACGATTTCACGCGCGTCGGAGTACACCCCCAGGTAAAGACCTCGGATCTTCCCGTCAATATCGAGGACCGGCACGTCATCCTGGTCGACGATATCCTGCACACCGGCCGCACGATCAGGGCGGCCCTGAACGAGATCTTCGACTACGGGCGCCCGGCATCGGTGCGGCTTGCCGTGCTGGTCGATCGCAACGGGCGCGAACTCCCCGTGCAACCGGACGTATGCGGCCACTCCATGAATCTGGCGCCCCACCAGCACGTCAAGCTTGTCAACCGGGATGCGCCGGAACTCAGGGTCCAGGAGGGTCTGGATTGACGGGGGGAGACATCCAGTTCGACCGCCAGGGCCGTCTTAGACATCTGTTGACACTTGAAGGCCTCAGCCGCCAGACAATCCTGGAAATCCTGGACCTCGCCGAGTCGTTTATTTCGGTGGGCGAACGCGAGATCAAGAAGGTCCCGCTACTACGCGGCAAGACCATTCTCAATCTGTTTTTCGAGTCCAGCACCCGTACCCGGACCACGTTCGAGATCGCCGGCAAGCGGCTATCGGCCGACGTCATCAATCTCAATGTCAATGCGTCGGCAGCCTCCAAAGGCGAGACGCTGCTCGACACAGTCCGCAACCTTGAGGCCATGCACACCGACCTGTTCGTGGTGCGGCACGCCGAGAGCGGGGTAGCCTATCTCGTAGCGTCGCATGTACCGGCGCACGTGCATGTCATCAACGCCGGAGACGGTAGTCACGCGCATCCGACACAGGCGCTGCTCGACGCCTTCACGATACGACGTCACAAACGTGCCTTCAACAATCTCAAGGTAGCAATCGTCGGCGACATGCTGCATTCGCGGGTCGCCCGTTCGCAGATCCAGGTGCTGACGACACTGGGCGTGCGTGATCTGCGCGTGGTGGCGCCCAAAACTTTGTTGCCGCTCAAGGTCGACCGTCTCGGGGTACGTCCGTTCACAGACCTTCACGCCGGGATCGAGGGCGTGGACGTGATCATCGCGCTGCGCCTGCAGCGCGAGCGCATGCACGGTGCGCTGATCCCGAGTGCGCAGGAGTATTTCGACCTGTTCGGACTGACCCCCGAGCGACTCGCATTGGCAAAACCGGATGCGATCGTCATGCATCCCGGCCCGATCAATCGTGGACTCGAGATTGATTCAGAGGTGGCGGATGGATCCCAGTCCGTGATCCTGTCTCAGGTGACGAACGGCATCGCCGTGCGCATGGCAGTCATGGCACTGATACTCGGACCCTCCGTGGAGGCACGCTCCGGATGAAACTCCTGATCCACAATGGCCGGGTGGTCGACCCTCTCCACGGCGTCGATGCTGTCCGTGATCTCCATATCGTCGACGGCCTCGTGGTCGCGCCCGCGCGGGATTTCAGCGCCGATGAAATCATCGACGCCTCAGGCCTTATCGTATGTCCCGGTCTCGTCGATCTGCGCGCACGGATGCGCGATCCCTCCCCAGGACACAAGGCGACCTTTGAAAGTGAAGGGGCAGCGGCACTTGCCGGCGGCATTACCACGCTTTGCTGTCCCCCGGATACCGAACCCGTGATCGACACCCCGGCGATCGCCGAGCGCATCCGGACCCGTTCCGCGCGGACCCTGCCCGCCGTCTACCCCCTGGGCGCCCTTACCCGCGGGCTCGGCGGCCAGCAGCTTGCCGACCTGGCAACCCTTGACCGTGCCGGCTGCGTGGGGTTCAGCAACGGCTTGCAGCCGCTGCGCGACGCGCAGGTTCAGCGTCGCGCCATGGAGTACGCGGCAAGCTTCGGCCTCACCGTGTTTCTGCATCCGGAGGATGCCGCACTGCGCGGCAACGGCGTCGTGCATGAGGGTGAGATCAGTGCGAGACTGGGGCTGCCAGGTATCCCGGAAGCCGCTGAAACGGTAGCCGTCGCGCGCGATCTCGCGCTGGTCGAATACACCGGGGCACGCGTCCACCTCTGTCAGCTGACCAGCCTCCGCGCGCTTGAAATGGTATCCGAGGCACGCGGCCGGGGGCTGCCCGTTACAGCCGACACGGCCGCGCACTATCTGCACCTGTCTGAACGCGATATCGGTTTTTTTGATACCCACTGCCACGTCCGGCCACCGCTGAGGTCACTCGAAGACCGGGATGGCCTGCGCTCCGCCCTGCGCGACGGTATCCTTTCCGCGGTGTGCTCGGATCACCAGCCACATGAGCCGGATGCGAAACTCACGGCGTTCAGCCACTCCGAGCCCGGCGTGTCCGGGCTCGAGACGTTGCTTGCGCTCATGATGGTACTGGTGGAAGAGCGGCAGCTGTCGCTCACCGCAGCGATCGCCACGGTGACCTGCGGACCGGCTGGCCTCATCGGGATCGATGCCGGCCATCTCGGATCCGGCGCCCTTGCCGATGTCTGCCTGCTGGATCCGGGATGCCGGTGGATACTGACCGCCGAAGGCATGATCAGTCGCGGGCGGAACAATCCGTTCATCGGCAGAGAGTTCGGCGCACGCGTCGTGCGCACCCTGATCGCAGGTGAAACCGTGTTTCGCCTCGACGCCGCCGGCGCCTCTTACCTGAGCAGTGCCAATACCCGCTGAGCCGCGCCGACCTGCGCGTCAAGCCAGGCCTTTCCCGCATCCCCCTGGCGTTTTCGCTCGTCGGCAAGGGTCAGCAGCGGCATGAGCGCTGGTTCCAGGTCATCGAGCCCGCTGACAGCCCGGACCGCGCCATCAACACGCGCTGCGGCGAGCACCGGGCTCAGGCCGAGCGGTCCCGCGACGACGGGGCGCGCAAGCGCGAGCGGCAGGATGGCATCGGGCTGGGGGCCTGCGGTCGCGAGCGTGCCTCCGGCAACCACCACATCGGCACACCGATACATGCGGCGAGCCACCTCCGCGTCCTCCAGGTAGTAAACCCGGGTTTGCGGAGGAACAAATGACGTGAGCAGCCGCGCATGGCGGTTGGTCATGAGATGGAAACGCATGGCATCGCGGTACACCGGCTCGTAGCGCGCCGGGTCGCGCGGGGCGAGCACGAGCAGACCGACACCACGGCGCGAGAGTTTTAGGAAAGTCGTGTAGGCAGCTGCCTCCTCATCCGCTTCAGTGGCGCCAAAATACAGCACCCAGCGGCCGCGCTCGTGCATCGGGCGGAACCGCTCACAGAGCGCCTCATCGGGCAGACTTGGCAACCCGTCGACACCGAGCAGCGGATCGCCCGTGACCAGCGCCCCGGGCAATCGCCCCTGCTGAGACCTCCCACGCACGGTGATGACTCGCGCATTCACCCGCCCGGCATCGTCCTGTTCGGCGCTGATCCATGAGACCGGGGCCTTGACCTCACACAGGAAATCCGCCCTGCATGGCAGGCGGCCAGCAACCACGATATGTTTGGGTTTGAGTCGCCTGAGCAGACGGATGGCTGCACCCGGGTCAGCGGGAACCTCGCCACCCGGGCCGAACCGTACGGTCGCGAGCGGATCAAAGAGGGATCCAAGCGCCGCAAGGAAACCTGCCGGCACCACAGTCGCAACATCGCGCATCAGCACGGTCGCGCCCGTCCCGTCCCGGCCTGCTGGCCCAGGATGCCCCCACCGGAACCAGCCGTTCACGAAACCCCGGCTACCACGGCACCACCTGCACATGGTCAAACGGCCGTCCGAGAAACTGTTCCCCGATCGCGCGAAACCGCAGAGGAACGTCAGTCACGTAGAACTCATAGCGTGGTTTCCCCCCGGCACATCCGAGGCCACGGTCGGCAAGCAGACGAAGAGCCTGCCGGGCCACGGTTTCGGCCGAATCGACGAGCGCCACGCCGGGCCCGGCGACACACCCGATGAGCGGCTGCAGCAGCGGGTAGTGGGTACAACCCAGAATGAGCGTGTCGATCCCCTGTGCGAGGACCGGGGCCAGATATTCCGCAGCGACCTGGCGCGTCACCTCATGCGTGAGCCAGCCCTCTTCGACCAGCGGTACCAGCAGCGGACAGGCCTGCGAGGAGACAAAGAGATCCTCTCGTTCGCGACGCAACGCCTGTTCATAGGCACCACTGTTGATGGTAGTGAGCGTGCCGATGACCCCGATACGTCCGCCGCGGGTGGCGCGAACCGCCGCCGATGCTCCCGCTGCGATCACGTCCAGGACTGGCGTGTCCGAAAGCGCGGCGATGGCCTGCGCGGCCACAGCGGCAATAGTATTGCACGCAATGATCAGGAGTTTCACGCGGCGGTCAAGCAGGAACTGCGCCATTTGGACGGCATAGGACGTGACGGTTGCTACCGACTTGACGCCATAAGGCACGCGCGCGGTATCACCGAAATAGAGGATCGATTCCCCGGGGAGACGTTCAATGAGGGCGCGAACGACGGTCAGACCGCCTACGCCCGAATCGAAGACGCCGATTGGCTGACTGGAATCCATAGCCCTGACCAGCCACAGCGCCACGGGAACCGCGGCCGGGCGACGGGATTTCTGGGTAAGTTAAAAGGTCACGTTGCGCAGTGACTCGCCCAGACTGCCCGTTTTGGCCTCCTTGCCGTGGAGCTTGATCTGCAGCCTCAGGTCGTTCTGGGAGTCGGCATTGCGCAGGGCCTCATCGTAGCTGATCAGGTCACTCTCGTACAGGGAAAACAGCGCCTGGTCGAACGTCTGCATCCCGGCCTCGGTCGACTTCGCCATGATCTCCTTGATGCCATGCACCTCGCCTTTCAGGATGAGGTCCGAGATCAGGGGGGAATTGATCATCACCTCCACCGCCGGCACGCGGCCCTGCCCATCCTTGCGCGGGATCAGGCGCTGCGAGATGACTGCCTTCAGGTTGAGCGACAGATCCATGAGCAGCTGGGAGCGGCGGTCCTCGGGAAAGAAATTGATAATGCGGTCAAGTGCCTGGTTGGCGCTGTTGGCATGCAGCGTCGACAGGCACAGGTGTCCGGTCTCGGCAAACGCAACCGCATAATCCATGGTTTCCCGCGCACGGATCTCGCCAATGAGTATGACATCCGGCGCTTGGCGGAGCGTATTTTTCAGGGCCGCATCGAAGCTCTGGGTGTCCACGCCGACCTCGCGCTGCGTCACGATGCAGTTCTTGTGGGCATGGACATACTCGATCGGATCCTCAATGGTGATGATATGACCGTGACTGTACTCGTTGCGGTAGCCGATCATGGCGGCGAGCGATGTGGACTTACCTGAGCCCGTAGCGCCGACGAAGATGACGAGGCCCCGTTTTGTCAAGGTGATGTCCTTCAACACCGCTGGCATGTTCAGGTCTTCAAACAGCGGGATCTTGGTTTCGATCTTGCGCAGCACCATGCCAACCCGCTGCTGCTGCAGGAATACGTTCACGCGGAAACGCCCGATGTCCTGGGGATTGATCGCAAAGTTGCATTCACTGGTGGCCTCGAACTGGCGCCGCTGTTCCTCGTTCATGATACCGTAGACGAACTGGCGCGACTGCTCCGGGGTCAGTGCCTGCTTGACCACCGGCACCATCGTGCCGTCGACCTTGATGCTCGGAGGCGCGCCGGCCGTGATATAGAGGTCGGAGGCCTTCCGGTGCACGACCAGACGCAACAGGTCGGCGAATACCATCAGCGCTTTCCTCCAGAAGCCGCGGCCGGAGCCGAGAACTGATCCTTGTTGGCTGCCTTCGCGCGCGCCTCTTCGACGCTCACCTGGCGCGTACGTACCAGCTCGAGGAGGCACTGGTCAAGTGTCTGCATGCCGAGCGCCTGGCTTGTCTGGATCGCGGAATACATCTGCGCGACCTTGTTTTCCCGGATCAGATTCTTGATCGCCGACGTGCCAATCATGATCTCATGCGCCGCAATGCGGCCGCCGCCGACCTTCTTCATCAGGGTCTGCGAGATCACCGCGCGTAATGACTCCGACATCATCGACCGGACCATCTCCTTCTCGGCTGCCGGGAATACGTCGACCACACGGTCAATGGTCTTTGCGGCCGAGCTCGTATGCAGCGTCCCGAATACGAGGTGCCCGGTCTCTGCCGCGGTCAGCGCAAGACGTATCGTCTCGAGGTCACGCATTTCGCCGACCAGAATCACGTCCGGATCCTCGCGCAAAGCGGAGCGCAGCGCGTTGGTGAAACCCAGCGTGTCCCGGCCAACCTCGCGCTGGTTTATGAGGCAGTTCTTGCTCTGGTGCACGAACTCGATCGGATCCTCGATTGTGAGAATGTGCTCATGCCGGGTTTCGTTCACATGATTGATCATCGCCGCGAGCGTCGTCGACTTGCCGGAACCGGTTGGACCCGTGACCAGCACGATGCCGCGGGGCTGGTCTGCAATCTGCTTGAAGATGAACGGTGCGTTCAGCTGCTCAAGTGTCTGCACCTTGGACGGGATGGTCCGGAATACCGCGCCCGACCCGCGGTTCTGCCGGAACGCGTTGACACGGAAACGCGCCACATTGGGCAGCTCAAAGGAAAAATCGCACTCCAGGCGCTCCTCGTACTCCTTCTGCTGTTTGTCATTCATGATGTCATAGACCATGTTGTGCACGGTCCGGTCATCGAGTGGATCCACGTTGATTCGTTTGACATCTCCGTCAACGCGGATCAGCGGAGGCAGCCCCGCCGACAAGTGCAGATCCGATGCGCCCTGTTTGAAGGAAAAGCCCAGCAGTTCAGCGATATCCATACGGCAGTCCGGCCTCTTTCGGGGTCCCCTGTGGTGAGTATAACGGCCGTCCGGCACTCCACAAGGCAGGCTCCTTTCGTTCTCGGCGCCACCGCCTTAGACTAGACCCATGACGATCGCCCTGATCGGTGGGGGAAATATGGCGCAAAGCCTCGTCGGCGGCCTGCTGCGCGCCGGCATCCCCTCGGGTGAAATTGTGGTATCCGATTCGAACGCGCAGGCGCGCTCAGCGGTTGCCGCGCTCGGGGTGACCGCGCATGCCGACAACCACGCCGCTGTCCGGTACGCGGATACCCTTGTGCTGGCGGTCAAACCACAGGTGCTGGCCGCAGTCGCGAGCGAGATCCGGGACGTCGTGCGGCAACAGCAGCCACTCGTGGTATCGATCGCGGCCGGCGTCGGCACCAGAGCCCTGCTGCACTGGCTCGGACCGGTTGCGGTGGTGCGCGCGATGCCAAACACCCCGGCGCTGGTGGGCGCCGGCATAACGGTGCTTTATTCCGGAAAGGACGTGAGCGCGGAGCAGCGGCGGTCGGCGGAAATGATCATGCGCGCGGTGGGAGAGGTTGAGTGGGCAGATGACGAGTCGTTGCTTGACGCAGTCACCGCGGTGTCGGGCAGTGGTCCGGCATATTTTTTCCTGGTGATGGAAGCCCTGGAGCAGGCGGCGGTCCAGGTCGGGCTCGACCCAGGCCTCGCGCACCGGCTGGTGTGCCAGACCGCCCTGGGCTCTGCGCTCATGGCGCGGACCGACGACCCTGCGGTATTGCGCGCACGGGTGACCTCCCCGGGCGGCACTACTGAACGGGGCGTGGGCGTGCTCGAACAACAAGGGCTGCGAACCACGTTCGCCGCCGCGATCACTGCTGCCTGGGCGCGATCACGCGAGCTTCTGGACCTGTATCGATAGATGCGCTATCTGGAACAAGCACTGGTTTTTCTGGTTGGCACTGTCTTCAGTGCCTATATCCTGCTCGTGCTGTTGCGGCTCCTGTTTCAGATTACGCGCACCGACTTCTACAACGCCGTGGCACAGTTCCTGGTGAAGGCGACCAACCCGTTGATCCTGCCACTGCGCCGCCTGATCCCGGGTTTCGTCGGCATCGACTGGGCCTCGATCACGGCGCTCCTCCTGCTGGCGGTCGCGAAGACTTACATCACGCTCTCCATCGAGGGCATGATCCCGGGCCTCGCCGCGGTCTTCGTGCTTGCAGTCGCGGATATCGTACAGCTCACGATCTATGTATTCCTGGTAGCGATCTTTATCCGCGTGGTATTGAGCTGGGTCAATCCCTACGGCTATCACCCGATGAATGATCTCCTGGTCAGCCTGACAGAACCCCTGATGGCCCCGGCGAGGCGCCTGATTCCGACCTTTGCTGGCCTCGATCTGTCGCCGGTGGCGGTCGTGATCGTGCTCGAGCTTGCGCTCATCCTGCTGGTGCAACCCCTGTTCAATTTCGGGTCGGGTCTGATCGCGCGTTGAGCAGGCCCGTGGCGCTCACGGTATAATGGCGGCTTTTGGAGACCAGTCATGGCTATTGCGGAAGCGACCCGGGATACGTTCGAGAAACTGATCACTGAGAGCACATTCACGATCATCGATTTCTGGGCGCCGTGGTGCGGCCCATGCCGGGCATTCGCGCCGATCTTCGAGAAGGCATCAGAGGAACATCCGGATGTAACCTTCGTCAAGGTCAACACCGAAGCGGAGACCGAACTTGCCGCCCATTTCGAGATCCGTTCGATCCCGACGTTGATGATCATGCGGGAGCAGGTGATCATCTACGCTGAACCCGGCAGCCTGCCGGCTTCCGGACTCAAGGATCTGATAGACAAGGCGCGCGCGCTGGACATGACCGAGGTACATCGCGAAATCGCTGCGAACACATCGAGCGTGCAAAAATCATGACCCGTACCGGAGGCAGTCCCCCCTTCCGGACGGGAGTCGCACGCTGACACGGCATGGCCGTGTTTCCTGACGACTCGGTCGGGCTCGTTTCTCCCCGCACACTGCATGTATCGGAGCCACTGCGGTTGAGTTCAGGCGCGGTCTTGCCTGAATTCGACCTCGTTTATGAAACCTACGGGCACCTCAACGAGCACCACAGCAACGCAATCCTCGTGTGTCATGCCCTGTCCGGCAGCCACCACGTGGCAGGATACTATCCCGGAGACAAGAAACCGGGCTGGTGGGAAAACCTGATCGGTCCCGGAAAGACAATCAATACCGACCGCTTCTTCGTGGTCGGCTGCAACAATCTCGGCAGCTGCTTCGGTTCCACCGGTCCGAACTCGATCAACCCCGCCACCGGCCGACCATTCGGGCCGGAGTTTCCCATGGTGACCGTACGGGACTGGGTGGAGAGCCAGACGCACCTCGCGACCGCGCTCGGCATTGAGCGCTGGGCCGCGGTCATTGGCGGAAGCCTGGGAGGCATGCAAGTACTGCAATGGGCCATCGATTATCCGGACAGGATTGCGCATGCCGTGATCATCGCGGCAGCGCCGAAGCTGACGGCGCAGAACATCGCGTTCAACGAAGTGGCGCGCCAGGCGATCCTCACCGACCCGGATTTCCACGGCGGGCGCTTCTATGAACACAATACTGAACCGCGGCGGGGATTGCGTCTTGCGCGCATGCTCGGACATATCACCTATCTGTCCGGCGACATCCTTCACCAGAAATTCGGCCGCGATCTGCGCGAAGGAAAAATAAATTTTGACTATGGCGTGGAATTCGAGATCGAGAGCTATCTGCGCTACCAGGCCGACAGCTTTGCCGGGCGGTTCGACGCCAATACCTATCTGCTCATGACGAAGGCGCTCGACTATTTCGATCCCGCAGCGGCCACAGACGGCAATCTGACCGCGGCCCTGAGTCCGGCCCGCGCGAGCTTCCTTGTTTTGTCGTTCACAAGCGACTGGCGTTTCGCGCCGGCGCGTTCACGGGAGATTGTAAAAGCGCTGCACGACAACCGGCTCCGCGTAAGCTATGCCGAGATCAGGGACCACCATGGACACGACACGTTCCTGATGCGCATACCGCTCTATCTCGAGGTTCTCGAGGCATACCTGGAGCGGGTTTTTCAGGACAGCACATGAGCAAGACAAACGGTCTGAGACCCGATCTCTCGATCATCGCCGAATGGATCCGTCCAGGCAGCCGCGTGCTCGATCTCGGTTGCGGTGACGGGACGTTCCTGGCGTATCTCGCGCGTGAGAAAAATGTGACAGGCTACGGCCTCGAGATTGACGAACGCTACATCGCGCCCGCTGTCCGGGCGGGTGTTAATATCATCCAGACCGACCTGGATGCCGGCCTTTCCGGATTCGACGCCTCATCTTTCGATTACGTCGTGCTGTCACTTACCCTGCAATCCGTAAAATACCCGGACCGTCTGCTGCAGGAGATGCTGCGCGTCGGCCATGAGGGCCTGGTAACGTTCCCAAACTTCGGCCACTGGCAGACACGCCTGCAACTCACCCTGTTCGGGAAGATGCCGGTGTCGCGTGCCCTTCCCAATGAGTGGTACAACACGCCGAATATCCACCTGTGCACCCTGCACGATTTCGAGGCGCTGTGCCGGCGGCTCAGTATCGAGGTGCTCGAGTACCGGGCCGTCAACCATGTCCACAAATCGAGCGTCGGCCTGCGCCTGCTTCCGAACTTGCTCGGCGAGATCGCGCTCTACCGCTTCAGACACCGCAATGAGGGACCGCGCTAAGGCGGTTCAATCCGCTGTCCCGAACCACTCGACACGGAGGAGATCGTAAGATTGGTGGCCGCAGTGTGGAGTCGCTGAATCAAGACCGATAGGCATCATGGCGCAAAAAAACTCAATACGCGCCATTAATTGGCGCGCAAATTGACATATTGCGCCAATTAAACTCATAATTTGGCGCGATATTGTTAGTTTACTATAAATACAGCGCTATTTTTAATATAAATCGCGCCAAAAAACATACTCATCATGCCAAAACGACTACCTGAAGACCTTGATGCCCGAATTGCTGCTGAGATTTCCCGTCATCGGGAGGGGATTGGCATCGTCGAGCTGTCCAAGGTCTTCGCCGGGATCGTCAGCCGCCGCACGCTGCAACGCCGCCTGATCAGACTGACAAGAAAAGGCCACATCTCCGCCAAAGGAGAGGGCAGGGCCCGTACCTATCTTGCTTTGGCGACCTCCGATGTCTCTATCAGCAAGTCAGATATCCGCTTGGGGCAGAAGCCAGAGGCTCCGGACATTGAGGTCTACGTACCGACCTCCGAAGAAAGCCAGCATGTCGTCAGTTACATTCGCCGACCCATTCAGCAGCGTCAACCTGTCGGGTATGACCGTTTATTCCTGGAGTTGTATCGACCAAACGAGACTTTTTATCTGTCGCCGGAGATTCGCGATCATCTCTACCATATCGGCCGCCCGCCCGACGGCCCGCAGCCGGCGGGAACCTATGCCCGCGACATCCTGAATCGCCTGCTGATTGATTTATCGTGGGCATCGAGCCGGCTGGAGGGTAACACCTATTCCCGTCTCGACACACAGAACCTGATCGAGCACGGTCAGGCGGCCGAGGGCAAAGATCGGCGCGAAGCGCAGATGATTCTGAATCACAAGGATGCCATCGAGTTGCTGGTAGAACAGGCTGAAGAGATTGGCTTCAATACCTTTACCTTTCTTAATCTGCATGCGCTGTTGTCGGCAAACTTGCTGGCCGATCCGGGCGAGAGCGGGCGCTTGCGCAATCGTATCGTGGAAGTCAGCGGCACGGTCTTTCACCCGCTCAGCATTCCGCAACAGATCGAACATTACTTTCGCCTGATTCTGGAAAAGGCCGATGCAATCGCGGACCCGTTCGAGCAGGCGTTTTTCATCATGGTGCATATTCCCTATCTGCAACCGTTCGTGGACGTGAACAAGCGGGTGTCGCGGCTAGGCGCCAACATATCGCTCATCCGACACAATCTCTGTCCGCTGTCATTCATCGATGTCCCCGAAAAGGCTTACGTGGAAGGCACGCTGGGTGTGTACGAGATGAAGCAGGCGGTTCTTCTGGGCGACGTATTTTTGTGGGCGTACGAACGATCGTCCCAACGCTACTTGGCCATTCAGGAAACTGTCGCCGAGCCTAATCCCGTGCGTTTGCGTTACCGCGAAGCACTGATCGTCATTATCGGCGAGATTGTTCGCGGACAGCAACGCCCGAGCGAAGCGGCGGTGCGCGAGGTGGCGAAATCACTGGCGCTAAGTAAAGACCTGGATGACGTTATCGCGCTGGCCCTTGAGGATCTCAAGCATCTTCACGAAGGCAACGTCAGTCGTTACCGGCTGCGACTTTCTGAATATCGGGCATGGCTGCCATTGCAAGAATACGGTGGCATGAAGGCGAGACAAGCACTGAAACCCGGCCGGCGATAGGTAAAGTTTGGTGATGTCATTCGCCTCGCGAAGGAGCGCTGTCAAAACCCTGTCCCCGGCGAATTCGTAATCACACCGCCACCGGCCACTGCATTGATGCCGCTCTACCGCTTCAGGCACCGCAATGAGGGACCGCGCTAAGGCGGCTCAATCCGCTGTCTCGAACCGCTCGACACGGAGAAGCATCTGCTTTACCCAGGGAAGAAAGAGATAGGCCGGGAACGCGAGCAGGAAGGTCAGGAGGAAGTAGTGTGCGTAGCCAAGCCGCGCGGCCCCGATGCCGCTCGCGAACCCGGCGAGCGAGCGGCTGAACGCGAACACCGACGACAGCAGCGCGAACTCGGCAGCCGACCGTCGTTTGTTCACGATTGCCATCAGAAAGGCCAGGAACGCGCTCGTGCCCACACCCGAGGCAAAGGATTCGGTGGCACTGGCGAGATAGACGACAACGCGTTCACTGTCGGTGATCGGGCTGCCTGCTGCGTGCGGCATGAATAATGCCGCAGCCGCGTAATACACAAGATTAGGCAACGCCTGCACGAAACCAAGCATCCACAGCGCCCGGAACAGACCGAGGCGATCGGTCGCCCAGCCACCCACCAGGCCCCCCGCGATCGAAAGGGCGATGCCGATATTCACCGAGACAAGGCCAATCTCGGCTGCGCTGAACCCGGCATCCACCCAGAAGGGCTTGACCATGAATCCAAGCGCGGATTCGGCAAGCTTGTAGGTCAGAATGAACAACAGCACGACCGACATGCCGGGACGCGATAACATCTCCATCAGGGCACCGAACATGGGGCCACGTCTGAGTTCGGCGAGCTCCGCGCGCCCCCCGCGCCGGCGTCCGAGAAGGAGCGCGAGCAGCCCGATCCCCAGCAAGGCCCAGACGAGTGCCGGGGGCAGCGGGAGATGGAGCCCGTCGGCGCCGAGCTTGAGTGCCGCCAGCACAAGCAGCAGCACAAGGCCGACAGCGGCAGGATTGCGCGCAAGCGCACGCAGTTCGCCTTGGAACCCGAGCGCAGAGCCACCGGCCACGGCGGGCTCTTGCGGCGCGTTCAGGCAAGCAATGGCGTTGACGACCAGCAGCCCGGCCGCGATGAGGTAGGCTCCGCGCCAGCTGATAAAGCTGCTCAAGGTGAGCACAAACCCCGCGGCCAGGAGACCCACGCGGTAGAACCCGATGCGCAGGCCGTTCGCGATCCCCATCTCGTCCTTGGGCAGGAGGTCAATCGTATAGCCGTCGATGGCGATGTCGTTGGTGGCAGAAAGCAGGGTGAAGCCACCGACGGCAAACCATGCGGCCGTGTCGAACGACGTGTGCCAGGCGAAGAACAGGGCGATCACGGCCATGGCGATATCGGCCGCGGCCATCCAGCGTCGATGGCGGCGCACATGGTCGATTGCCGGCGCCCACAGGAACTTGAGTGTCCACGCAAGCCCGAGCAGACTCAGGGCACCGATGCGTGCCAGCGGAACCCCTTGCTCCCGCCATTGCACAGGGATGACATCCGCAAATAATCCGTAAGGCAGTCCTTCCGCGAAATACAGGATGGAAACCCACAGGAGTCGCGACCGGCGCGATCCCTCCGCCGGGCTACTCACGTTCCAAGCTCCCAGTCATAGACAATCGAGAGCGGCGCGTGGTCCGAGAACCACTGTTCCCGGTAGATGTGCGCGGACCGCGCACATGCGGCGAACGCGGAGGTCGAGACGTGATAATCAATGCGCCATCCCACATTCTTCGCGCGCGCCTGACCGCGGTTCGACCACCAGGTATACTGACCCTCCGCGCCGTTCAGACGCCGGAAAACATCAACGAATCCCGCTTCCCCGAACAACCAGTCCATCCACGCGCGCTCGCGCGGCAGGAAACCGGAATTCTTCTGATTGCTGCGCCAGTTCCGAAGATCGATGTTGCGATGGGCGATGTTCCAGTCGCCACACAGCAGGTACTCGCGTCCGTCGGCCACAAGATCAGTGAGAAACGGCCGGAAGCGATCGAGAAAGGAGTCCTTGACCGCCTGGCGGTGGGGACCAGCGGAGCCGGAGGGGAGATAGACCGAAATAATGCTGAGTGAGCCGAAATCCGCCCTCAGATAACGACCTTCGGCATCGATATCAGGCCAGCCGGTGCCAACATGGATACGGTCGGGTTCGCGCCGACAGTAGAGTGCGACACCACTGTAGCCGCGCCGCTGCGCCACATGGAAGTGGCTGAGGTACCCGGAAGGATTCTGAAGCTCGCTCCCGATATCCGCGCGCTGCGCCTTGAGGTCCTGCAGACACACTACATCCGCGTGCTGCCGCCCGAGCCATTCAAAAAACCCCTTGCGTCCAGCCGAACGTATCCCGTTCAGATTCAGCGTCATCACCTTCACGGCGGGATTCCAGGCGCTATACTACGGTTATCGATAGAACGCATGCGCTATGACCCGCCTTAAAGCATTTTCCGTCCATCTCTCCATAAGCGCGACGATTTTCCTCGTGCTGCTCGGTTTCATCCTGCTGCGCTGGTATCCGCAGCCTTATTTCGCCTATGACGGCGGCTGGCGCGGCATCAGGATCGTATTCAGCGTCGACATCGTGCTCGGGCCGCTGCTCACGCTCATCGTGTTCAAACCCGGAAAGCGCTGGCTCAAGTTCGATCTTGCTGTGATCGCGCTGCTGCAGCTCGCGGCACTGACCTACGGCGTCACCACCGTGTACCAGCAGCGCACCGCGCTGGTCGTGTTCTTCCGGGGCGCATTCTATACTGTTGCGGGCTCACAGATCCCGATCACAGCACCCCAGGGGCCGCGCTTCATCCAGGCATCCCATACGCACCCCACCTACGTCGCGGTGCACCTCCCGGCAACGCGCGCGAAACGCTATGTCATCTTCACCGCGGTATTCCACGGAGCGCCTCCGCCTTACCTGCGCGGCAGCCTGTACCGGAAGTTCCGTGCACGCGACACGCTTGCAAGCGGTATCAATGTCACCAAGCTCGTCAAAGGCCGGCCGGCGGACCAGCGCCGTCTCGCCGCATTCCTGCACGGGCGACCCGCTTCGGCGTTTGCGTTCGTTCCCCTTGACTGCCGCTACCGCCGCCTGCTGCTCGTGATCCGCCGGCACGACGCCAAAATTATCGGCCCGCTCGAGATCAATCCCTATCCGTTGTTCGAGTTCTATTAACGCGCTACCCTCGGTCCGGCGATGGTTTTTTGAGGAATCCGGGTGGCCAACGACCACAAACAGCGTTTTTTTGCACTGGCCCTTGCATGCGGGGTATTGAGGTTCGGTGATTTCGTGCTCAAATCGGGGCGCCGCAGCCCCTATTTCTTCAATGCCGGGCTGTTTCACTCGGGGGCAAGTCTTGCATCTCTTGGCGAATTTTACGCCCAGGCGGCCATCGCTTCGGGAATCACCTTCGACCTTGTCTTCGGACCGGCATACAAGGGCATTCCGCTTGCTGCCGCGACCGCAATCGGGCTCGCACGGGCCGGACGCGATGTCGGTTATGCGTTCAACCGCAAGGAGGCGAAGGATCACGGCGAACGTGGTGTCGTGATTGGTCACCCCCTTCGCGGCCACCGGGTCCTGATTGTCGATGACGTGATCTCGTCGGGCCTTTCTGTCGCCGAAGCGGTCGCCCTGATCCAGGCGGAAGGAGCGACCGGCGCCGGGGTCATCATCGCCTTGGATCGGCAGGAGCGCGGCACGGGCACTCTTTCCGCAGTCGATGAGGTACGCCGTCACTACGGACTGCCTGTATTCAGTGTCGCGAACCTGGAGGATCTGCTCTCATATCTGAGGCCCCAGCCGGCGCATGCGGCCCAGGTACACGCCATTGAGACGTACCTCAGCCAATACGGGGTAACAGGTTGATCGTGGCCTACCCGCGACGCTCCTCGAAATAGATCACGCAGCTGTTCGGGGCGTAATCCCCGTCAATGAGCGCACCCTTGGCCACAGCAATCACCGGCGCATCGAGATTCCCATGGATACTGGCCGTACCGCGTACCTCGATCTTGTGGCGCGCCTTGACGTTTCCCTCAAATCGTCCCTTGATAACGACGAGATCGGCGCTGAGGCTTCCCGTCCATCGACTTGCCGGACCAAGGAAAACACTGCCCTCAACCTGACCGTCGCCGAGCACCTCGCCATGCACGATCAGGTTGCGCCGTCCGCACAGATCTTTCGCCTGGACCGAGCTTGCCTCCACAACCTCTGGCAGCTCGGACAGCTGGTCCACTGCTCGTTGCCGCCGCATAGCCGCCTCCCGCGGTCACCGCCGCCTGCATAGAACCGTAGTCATAAACAGCTGGAACTACAAGCCTTTTTGGATCATACGCTGGACATCCCGGGGATAGTACTCCTCTAGACCACCAGGTCGGCAAACCGGTGTGGCGACGGGCGGGCACGTACCGGCCAGAGACACATGGATTATTTCGGGCTGCAGACCAGGGTGTCGGCAAAGCACTGCGGTATCG
The DNA here is from genome assembly GCA_021777335.1 of Pseudomonadota bacterium. Classification (GTDB taxonomy): domain Bacteria; phylum Pseudomonadota; class Gammaproteobacteria; order Acidiferrobacterales; family Acidiferrobacteraceae; genus JAJYDT01. Next base: position 27,952 of record JAJYDT010000015.1, read on the forward strand.
CAACGCTCCTGACAAGCGCCGTGGCAACTGGGATAAGGTGCGCAGACCGTGATCACCGGGCAAGGGTCCCCTGATCCATCCCGGCTGCGACCTGTTTTTTTATCATTTTATAATCAATGTGTTGTTAAGAAATATGGATCGGATTACCGGCGGACCAACTTGGCATAACCCGGAGCGTAGCCTAAATAAATACCATGACCCGGCGTCGCACGCCCAAGATCCTGCTGGCCGCCCTGCTCACGGCCCCCACACTGTTTGCGACCGGCCATGCCACGATCGTGAAGTGTCGCGACGCCTCAGGCCAGTGGCATTACGGCGACCATCCTGCACGCGCGTGCGGCCATCGTCCGGCCTACACCCTCGATGCCGGGGGGGTCGAGACCAAGGTGCCTGCCGCTGGCAATCAAGGTGAAAAAGGCATACCACAGGCGACGCAAGCAAAACAGCAGGCCGATGAGCGGCTGCTCGCGACCTACGGGAGTGCACGCGCTATCACGCAGGCGCGCAACCGGGCGATCGCCGCCCTCGAGAAACAGCGTCAAGGGGACCTGGAAACATTGAAGATCCTGCAGCAGACGCTCGCCCATATGCAGTCCACCGCAGCACTTGCAAGACAGCCTTCCGCGACGCTTTTGCGTGACATTACGGAAACCGAAAACCAGATTGCCGCGGAACAGCGGACGCTGAATTCGGAAACAGCCACGGAACAGGCGGTACGCGCGCGCTACGCCGGGCAGCGTAAACGTTTTCTTGCCCTGAAAACCCCGGCTTCCTAGGGTTCCTTTTCCGCCACCACCCAGTGTGTCCCGGAATCCGTAGACTCACGCTTCCAGAACGGTGCCCGGGTCTTGAGTACCTCCATGATCTCGCGGCAGGCCCCGAACGCATCGTTGCGGTGCGCGGCCCACACGGCCACGACGACAATCGTGTCATTTCGCGCGATCTCGCCCACACGATGGACGGTGAGTGCGTCTATGACGTTCCAGCGCGCCCGGGCCTCGGTCTCGATCCGCTGAAGCTCACGCTCAGTCATGCCAGGGTAGTGTTCGAGCATCATGGCGGATACCGTGCGACCCTGGTTGAGATCACGCAGCGTGCCGACAAACACTGCCGTGGCCCCGTACTTGCCGGCGAGTTCCGGATGATCGGTCACATGGCACCCGATCTCAGCCCAGGGATCAAACGGCGCGGCCCGCAAGAAAACGGCCATCTAGCCTCCGGTCACGGGCGGGAAGAAAGCGACCTCGTCACCGTCTTGCAACCTCTGGGCGAATGGCGCGTATTCGTGGTTCACGGCGGCCAGTACCAGGGCTCCCACGTCGCCGCCGACCTGCGCCCACAGATCCTGGACAGACGGTGATCCTTGCAGATCGACCGTCTCCACCGCCTTTCCGAGACGTTCCCGAAGGCTTGCAAAATAACGGATATGTATACGCATAGGGCGAAAGATTGTATCCTTCTGGGCCTCTGTCCGCAGGGAGCGGCGGACTGTGAGAGACCCCTAAGTATCTGCTTATTTTAAGTATCTGCTTAAATAAACGGTCCTTATGTGTTCTCTAGTAATACTAATTAGTTTTATGGCCTATGACACTATAGAGTGCGCCATACTCGGACCGGCTGGGCCGTAGCAAAATCAGCCAGCGATCTTCTTGTACACCGTTTTCATTTTTCGAGGAACAATGTCTTTATGTCCAGATTGGTGAGCCCTCACGGCGGCGGCGCGCTGAAACCATTGCTGCTCGAGGGAGCTGCACGGCAGGCGGAACTTGATCGCGCCCGGACACTCCCGAAACTGCGCCTGTCCTCGCGCGAGACCGGCGACGTCATCATGATGGGCATCGGCGGGTTTACGCCGCTCGAGGGCTTCATGGCCGAGGCCGACTGGCGTGGCGTATGCGACCGGATGAAGATGGCGAATGGCGTGTTCTGGCCGATCCCGATCACGCTCTCCACCAGCAAGGCCGAGGCTGATGGCATCAAGACAGGCTCCGAGGTGGCGCTGACTGATGGCGAAACCGGGGAGATCATGGCCACCCTGAAGGTGACCGAAAAATACACCATCGACAAGGCCCATGAATGCCAGATGGTCTACAAGACCACCGACCCCGCGCATCCGGGTGTGAAGATGGTGCTGGAGCAGGGCGAGATCAACCTGGCGGGTCCCGTACGCGTGCTCTCCCAGGGCGAGTTCCCGAAGAAATACGCGGGGACCTATATGACCCCGCGCGAAACCCGCGCGCTGTTCGAAGCCAAGGGCTGGTCCACGGTCGCCGCGTTTCAGACCCGCAATCCCATGCACCGGTCGCACGAGTATCTCGCGAAGATCGCAGTCGAGATCTGCGACGGTGTCATGATCCATTCCCTCCTGGGTAAGCTGAAGCCGGGCGACATCCCGGCCGAGATCCGCAGCGCCGCCATTGCCAAATTGATCGAGGTGGCCTTCGTCAAGGACACCGTCGTGCAGTCCGGCTACCCGCTCGACATGCGCTATGCCGGCCCGCGCGAGGCGCTTCTGCACGCGCTGTTCCGGCAAAACTATGGCTGTTCCCACCTGATCGTCGGCCGTGACCATGCCGGGGTCGGGGACTATTACGGACCGTTCGACGCCCACAAGATCTTCGACGAGATCCCCAAGGACGCACTCGAGACCAAACCACTCAAGATCGACTGGACGTTCTGGTGCTACAAATGCGGCGGGATGGCGTCGACACGCACCTGTCCGCACGAAGCCTCTGACCGCCTGCTGCTGTCGGGCACGAAGCTGCGCAAGGCACTGTCGGAAGGCTCTGAGGTACCGAATGAATTCAGCCGCCCGGAGGTATTGGCGATCTTAAGGGATTATTACGCCAATCTGAAGGACGACGAGCGGGTGGAGGTCAAACTGTCTGGCCATTCGGCCAAGTAGTAACCATTCGCTTCTTCTGAAGATGGCCGCTCTACAGGCGGCTGGAAAGCCGGGATCGGTTTTCGTGATTTACACAAGTTCAACTTAATGGAGAAAGATGATGCCAACGTTCGTACGTACCGACAAGTGCGATGGCTGCAAGGGTCAGGATAAGACCGCTTGCATGTACATTTGCCCGCATGACCTCATGTTGCTTGACAAAGATGGTTCCCATACCGGCCATGCCATGAAGGCGTTCAACCAGGAACCGGAGCAGTGCTGGGAATGCTATTCCTGCGTCAAGATCTGCCCACAGAATGCGATCGAGGTGCGTCACTATGCCGACGTCGTACCGCTCGGTGGTTCCGTGCAGCCGCTGCGTGGCACCGATGCCATCATGTGGACGGTCAAGTTCCGCAACGGCAATATGAAGCGGTTCAAGTTCCCGATCCGTACCACGGCAGAAGGTTCGGTGGAGCCGTATGCGAACAAGCCGAAGCCGGATCTGAAACAGATCGGCGACAATGTGCTCTTTACCGAGACGAAGGCTTATCCCTGCGACAAGAGCCAGCTCCTGCACGTCAAGTAAGCATGGAGTTTTGGTCAACGGTTGTCGGCGAGAGCGGGCCGGGTCCCGTGCCGATGCCATTACCATCCTTTTAAGGTGAACTATGTCTACAGAAGCAACGTTTGGAAATCCGCAGGTCGTTGAGGAAGAGGTGGATATCCTCATCATTGGAGGCGGCATGGCCGCCTGCGGGGCGGCGTTCGAGATCATGCGCTGGATCGAAGGCACGAAGCTTAAGGTCAAGCTCGTCGACAAAGCCGCGATGGACCGCTCGGGTGCTGTGGCTCAGGGCCTGTCCGCGATCAATACCTACATGGGCGGCATGGATCCGGCGGACTACGCGCGCATGGTCGCAAACGACCTGATGGGTATTACACGCGACGATCTGGCTTATGACGTCGGCCGTCATGTCGACGATTCCGTGCACCTGTTCGAGGAATGGGGCCTGCCAATCTGGAAACAGCCGGGCGACGAAGGCAAACTCCTGAAAGACGGCGGCAAACCGGTACGCTCAGGCAAGTGGCAGATCATGATCAACGGCGAGTCCTACAAGGTGATCGTCGCGGAAGCGGCCAAAAAAGCCCTGGGCATGGACAACATCCAGGAGCGTGTCTTCATCGTCAAGCTTGTAAACGACAAGAATGACCCGAAGCGCGTCGCCGGGGCGGTCGGTTTCAGCGTGCGCGAACATAAGGTCTATGTCTACAAGTTCAAGGCCTGCCTGTTGGTCGCGGGCGGGGCCGTCAATATCTTCCGGCCGCGCTCCGTCGGTGAAGGTACGGGTCGCGCCTGGTATCCGGTATGGAATGCCGGCTCGACCTACGCGATGGCGGCCGAGGCTGGCGCCGAGATGACCATGATGGAGAACCGCTTCGTGCCCGCCCGCTTCAAGGATGGATACGGCCCCGTCGGCGCCTGGTTCCTCCTGTTCAAAGCCAAGGCGATCAACGCCTTTGGCGAAGTCTACATGGACAAGAACAAGGAGATGCTCAAACAGTATCCGCCGTACGGGCTCGCCGCAGTGCCTGCGTCCTGCCTGCGCAACCACCTCATGATGCACGAAATGAAGGAAGGCCGTGGCCCGATTTACATGGACACGCCGACGGCGCTCGCGAAACTTGCCGAGACCATGACCCCGAAAGAGATCAAGCATCTTGAAGCCGAGGCATGGGAAGACTTTCTCGACATGTGTATTGGTCAGGCGGGCGTATGGGCGGGTGAAAACATCGAGCCCGAAAAGAAACCGTCTGAGCTGATGCCGACGGAACCCTACCTGCTTGGGTCGCATTCGGGCTGTTGCGGCATCTGGGTGTCTGGTCCTGAAGATCTGGGGGCCCCCGACGACTGGCATTGGGGTTATAACCGCATGACCACCGTCAAGGGTCTGTTCACCGCAGGGGATGGTGTTGGCGCATCCGGCCACAAGTTCTCCTCCGGCTCGCATGCCGAGGGACGTCTCGCGGCCAAGGCAATGGTAAAATTCGCGCTCGATAACAAGGACTGGAAACCGGAACTGGACACACCCGTCAACGATCTGGTGGAACAAATCTACAAGCCGGTGCGGACCTATCTCGAGCATAAGGATTACACCACCGCGATCGATATCAACCCGCATTACATCACGCCTAAGATGTTGCAGTTCCGGCTGCAAAAGATCATGGACGAATACGTGGCAGGCGTTGCGACCTGGTATCAGACCAACGCTAAGATGCTTTCCGTCGCCGAGGAAAAGCTGGAAATGCTGAAGGAAGACGCCCTCAAAATGCGGGCCAAGGACCTTCACGAGCTGCTGCGCGCGTGGGAGAACTATCACCGCGTACTGACTGCCGAGGCGCACATGAAACACATCCAGTTCCGCGAGGAGAGCCGTTACCCGGGATTCTACTATCGCATGGACTACAACTTCATTGATGAGAAGAACTGGAAGGTGTTCGTGAACTCGACCTACGACCGGAAGACGAAGAAGTGGACGGTGTTCAAGCGCCCCCACGTCGACCTTGTGTCGAAGCCGACCGCGGGCCATTAAGCTATCGTTGTTCCCGGCCCGGGGTCGTTTCCGCCCCGGGCCTTCTTTTTTCAGCCAGCTCACCTTGAGGGTCCGCCATGAGTGACCCGTTATCAGACCTCCTTCCGGGCAATCCGATCCAGCCGGTCAAGCTCGACCTGACTGACAATTTCAGGTTTCGCTGCCACAAAGGCATTGCCTGTTTCAACAAATGCTGCGAGAGCATCGATATTGCACTCACGCCATACGATATCCTGAGTCTCAAGAAGCGCCTCGGACTTACCTCGCGCGAGTTTCTGCATCTCCATACCGTGCCCTTCGAAATGGACGCGCACGGGGTACCGGGCGTAAAACTCAAAACCCGGGACGATACCACTGCCTGCCAGTTTCTTACACCCGAGGGATGCGGCGTTTACGAGGATCGCCCAACGGCATGCCGCTACTACGCGCTGGGGCTCATGTCGATGCGCAAGAAAGATTCGCCGACGGACGAGAACATGTACTTCGTCGTCAAGGAACCGCACTGTCTCGGTCATCTGGAGAGCCAGGTGCAGACTGTCGCCGAGTACCGGCAGTCACAGGGTGTCGACCGCTACGACGAACTCAACCGGGAGTGGCGCCAGGTCGTGCTCAAGAAACGCTCCTGCGGGCCGACGATCGGAAAGCCGTCGGACCGCAGCCTGCAGCTGTTTTTCCTCGCGAGCTATGATCTGGATGGTTTCAGGGACTTCATCCTGAACCCGAGCTTCCGCCAAGTGTACGATGTGCCGGTCGAGGAACTGGAACGCCTGTCGCTGGATGATATTGCGCTGATGCAGTTCGGGTTCCGCTTCCTGAAGCAGGTCTTGTTCGGTGAGCGGACAATCCCGACCCAGCCCGATGCGCTCGAGACGCGCACACGCCGCCGGCAGGAGATCAACCGGCAGAAGCAGGCGCCCGGCGCTACCGACACCAAATCCTGAAATCCGGCCCTGCCTGCCTGCATGCGGCAGGCAGGGTCCCTCCAGGGGCTATGGGCTGGCGGCCTCTCGGGATGACAACGAAAAAGTCCCGACACGACTGGACATGGGGCCGGTGCAGTCGCGATCACGCCGGGCAGACCAGTCCGTACACAACCGCCCAATGCGCCCAGATTTTCGATCTGGACCTCCTGCCAGAATAAAAGCGGGGCCCGGGCTCACGAAACGCAACCGCGCAGAGGGGCGTCCCGCGTCTGAATCGACCGGATGAGCATTCTTGATCACGGGGGCGGCATGCGGTCGCGCCGAAAAGCAACCCGGACTATCCTCGACCTCGCGCCGTGCCTGCCGGCGTTCGCACCGGGTTCCGGCCTAATCCCGCGAAGAACCCGGCGGACGCGCATTTCTCACCCGCAGCGCACGAATCACCTCCTTCAGCGTGTCGCGTTCAGCGCGGGACAGCGCCATCCAGTCACGGGCGAGACTGACTGCCTCCTCGCTCAAATGCGCCACCCCGTCAGAGTGATAGTCACTCGGCGATTCCTGCACCGCCGGTTCATGCATCGCCCCTTCGTCCCAAAGCAACCACTCGCTACGCACACCGAGAATCCGCGCGAGCTCCATGAGTGCCCGCGGTCGGCGCACAACACCTGACTCGATCGCCTGTACCGTCTGCGGACGCAGACCGGCCTGTCGCGCGAGCGCAGACTGACTGAGATCAGCTCGCTCGCGGGCGTAACGCATTCGTTCGGCTAAGGTCATGGAAACTTCTCCTTTTTCCTTTTTTATGGTATATACCATAAAAATGGTATATAAAAAAGGAGGATTTATGGAATCATCAGCACGTGCCGACCTGGCCCGCCATATCCGCTGGCGCCGATTTGCACAAGGGTGGAGCCAGGAACGGCTGGCCGAGATGAGCGGTATGCATCGGACCTACATCAGCGCGATCGAGCGGGGCCGCGTCAATCCCGGTCTCGACACGCTCGAACGTCTCGCGCAAGCGCTCTGCGTGCCCATATCGGCATTGCTCGAGGCACCCGCCCCATAGGTCCCGGGGGGGCTCGAACAATTCACTTGAAATCTAGTCATAACTAACTGATACGATCCATGATGGATAGATAGGTAGCGATCGGTGAAGCCTCGGAAGCACTGGGTGTGTCGATCACGACGCTGCGAAGATGGGAGGCCGAGGGCAAGCTGATCCCGGAGCGCACAGCGGGACGGCAGCGCCGGTATGATCTTGCCAGACTCAAGCCAGAGTGGTTTCACGCCGCGCCGCAAGACCGTAAAACCATCGCCGATGCCCGTGTTTCCAGTCACGACCAAAAAGACGATCTGGAGAGGCAAAAGCAGGTGCTGGAGTGGTATTGCGCCAAACAGGGCTGGACGTTCGAGGTGATTGCCGATCTTGGTTCTGGCATGAACTACCACAAGAAAGGCTTGAAGCGACTGTTGGACGAGATCATCGAAGGCAGCGTCGGCCGGCGGGTCATCGCCCGCAAAGACCGTCTGTTGCGCACTGGTGTTTGCGGTGTGCGAAGCAAAGGATGTTGCGGTGCTCATCATCAACCAAGGCGTGGATACGACGACCTTCGAGGAAGATTTGGCTTCGGATGTGCTGGAGATCATCACGGTCTTTTCGGCACGGCTCTATGGAAGCCGCAGCCGCAAGAACAAGAAACTTCTGGACGGTGTGAAACAAGCCGTGGAGGCGGCATCATGCTGATCGCGCACAAAATCTGTCTTGATCCGAACGCGGTGCGTGCGTGGGTGTGCCCGGCGTGTGGTTCGGTTCATGATCGAGACGTGAACGCGGCAATCAATTTGAAGAATCTGGCGGTGAGTTCCACCGGGTCAGCCTGTGGAGCGGATGGCTCTGGCGTTGTGCTGTCCGGCAACGTAAAACCCGCCCCGATGAAGCAGGAATCCAGCAGCAAATCCACCGATGGATCGATTTGCGTAGGTATGGACAAACGGAAATCAAAGAATCCGTGTATGCCGCGTTTCTACGTGCCAACACCAAGCCGTCCGCATGAACACAGATCCTCCAGATCGTTCGGGTAACGATGAAAAAATGGACAATTCCATGAGCACGCCGGACCGCGAAACGAGTGCAGGCTTGGTCATTGAGGTCCGCGAGCTCGTCAAGAAATTTGGTGATTTCAGTGCCGTGAACGGGGTGTCCTTCGAGGTATCCGGGGGGACGATCTTCGGGTTCCTGGGCCCGAACGGCGCTGGAAAAACAACGATCATCAAGATGCTTACCACGGTTCTGAGGCCGACGAGCGGCTCAATCCGGGTGAACGGATACGATCCCCTCAGCGAGCAGCGCCAAGTGCGCAGCTCCTTCGGGATCGTGTTTCAGGATCCGAGTCTCGATTCAGAAATGACCGCACTGGAAAACTTGGAGCTTCATGGGGTTCTTTACGGGATCCCGTCAGGCGCAAGGAAGCAGCGGACCGAAACACTCCTGAAACTCGTCGAGCTCTGGGATCGCAGGAAAGAGTTCGTCAAGAATTTTTCCGGGGGAATGAAACGCCGGCTTGAAATCGCCCGCGCGCTGCTCCACGAACCGAGGATTGTGTTTCTCGATGAACCGACCATCGGGCTCGACCCGCAGACCAGAAACCATATATGGCAATACATAAAAACCCTGAACGCGGAGCAGCAGATCACCGTTTTCTTCACCACGCATTACATGGACGAAGCGGACCGCGTGGCAGACGAGATCGCGATCATTGATCATGGGGTCATTGTTTCCCGAGGCACGCCTGGCGCGATCAAGGCAGGGACGCAGTCCGGGTCTCTTGAGGACGCATTTATTGCCTTGACTGGTCAAACCATTCGCGTCGAGGAGGCTTCGTCAATCGATCGCATGAGAACGCTTGGAAAGGCATGGGGCCGCAGATGAGGGTTATCTATATCCTCTGTTTACGGCAAATCAAGCGGTATATGCGCGCTCGTGCGCGGATTATTGGATCCCTCGGACAGCCGTTGCTGTTTCTGCTCGCCATGGGTTTTGGATTTGGGCCGATCTTCCGGAAAGCGGGCGGCGGGAACTATATCCAGTTCCTGGCCCCAGGCATTGTCATTATGGGGATCCTCTTCACTGCGGTATTTTCCGGCATCGAGATCATCTGGGACCGGCAATTCGGCTTTCTCAAGGAAACGCTCGTAGCCCCGGTATCGCGCCTTAACATTGCATTGGGACGTACGCTCGGTGGCGCGGTCGTGGCCTTTATCCAGGGACTTGTGGTGTTGGTGTTCTGCCTGATCGCCGGATTCCGGATCGAGGTGGCGGCGCTGCTCCCGGTTGCTCTCTTGGCGATGTTTATCAGTGCCGTCTTATTCTCGGCAATCGGCATGGCGCTCGGATCCGTGCTCGAAGATATGCAGGCCTTCCCGCTCATCATGAATTTTCTGGTCATGCCGCTTTTCTTCCTCTCCGGGGCTCTGTTCCCGATGAAGGGCCTGCCTGAACCACTGATGTTCGCAATGCGCGCGGATCCCGTTACCTATGGGGTCGACAGCCTGAGAGGTACACTCGGTCGGGCCTCTTTGTTTGGGGTAGGAACAGACCTCATCGTACTCGGAGCCATTGCCACGATGCTGGTATCCATTGGCGCCTACCTGTTTTCGAGGATCGAACTCTGAGCCGGGGGGCGAAGGTTCTAGACCAGTAAATCATTTCTGACTATATTCCGGCAGACATTCAGCGCGGTCGCTAACATGTCGGGCGATTTACTGATTTTGGAGATTACAATTCCCCCTTCCAATGAGGCCATGATAGATTGGGCCACCTGTTTGGAATCAGCTTTTTTTTTGAAGTACCCGGTTTTTTTACCAGCTTCAATTATGTCAACCAGAATTTTTTCCTTGTAATTCATAAAATCGTTTATCAACAAGCGAATGTTCTGATTGGTTTCGCTGATTTCGAGTCCCAGGTTTCCCGCCAAGCATCCAACATAGTTCGTGGCGATAATGTGGTCGTACGCATAATCGAATAGCTTGTCAAATTTTTTCGCGGCATTCAGCTTCTGATTATCCCTGAGTGCTGCCAGAAATTCCCTCCGTTCGTTTGTATATTTCTCGATCGCCGCAATTACCAAAGAATCTTTATTGGGGAAATGATAATGAATGCTAGCCTTCGCGATGCCACAATCTTTGGAGACATACGCGAAGCTGAATCGGTTGTATCCCATCCGATAAAGGTGCCGCATCGCAGAATCGATAATCTGTTCACGCATGTTCATCTTCATATGAGTATCAGCGCGTGGGTTCCTTAGGGGCGGTTTGTTCCTAACCGGTTGCGAAAATACGATGATTAGACAAAAGTCTATTCCCGTTGGATTATCTCATTTTTTGAATTATCTCATTTTGTTGAATAGTATAGATATTTTCATACCTACCAATTAGTAGGTATGTATGCTAACGTTCAGCGAATAAAAACATACTTTTAAGCAGGAGGACCAATGGACGCCACGATATATCTATACGGAAAGCCGGTGCGCGTGGAATTGAGTTCGCGCGCAGAACGCGCGCTTGCTAAACGTACCAGCCCCCTGTTCGCTGAAGTGCAGTTGATCTTCGGCTGCATGGTCGCCAAACGCGTCTGGTTCCGCGAGGAGGAAAACAAGGATGCGGTTCCCGTGACTCCCAGGCTTGCCGTGTGGTTCCGACCGGTGCGCTACGCGAGATCGTGCAGCTTCGATGAGATCGACAGCGGTGCTGAAGCGAGCGACTATCCGATGGCCGTTAACCGGAAGAGTTTTGTGCCGGACGTGGTGCGTATTGATAACCGCGCGGGAAAGTGGGTAGGCGATTTCACGTATTCATTAGACGTTCTCCACGCGCAAAATGCTTTGCTTAAGCAGACATCATTGGGATAAAGCACCCTGCTCGGGAATTTATTCATCTTCATCGGCACCACTCGATAAATCACCCTATCGGGAGAGATTATGAACGGACATAGCCCACAGAACACGGTCGACCAAAATGAACTGCGCACCCATCAAATCCTGATACTGTCTGGACTGCTGATAGGGTTCATTAGCGATCGCTGGGAATGGGTGGCGGCCCAGGCTTTGGTTTTCCTTCTGACCGTCATCAGTCCAACTTATGGGCCCTACATCCTGGTCTACCGACTGATACTCAAACCCCTTGGCTGGCTTAGCCCCGACATCCGCGAGGACAGACCTCAGGCCCATCGCTTCGCCATGTTCATTGGTCTCGTCGTAACCTCCCTTTCCTCATACCTCCTCTACACCGGCCACCCGCTACCTGGATGGGGATTGGTATGGCTGATTCTGGTGCTGGGTAGCATCGCTTTGGCTGGGTGGTGCGCGGGCTGCTTCACCTACTACATGCTGCATCGCCTGGGCATTGGCGGCTTCTTCCGCCAAGGCCCAATCACCGGCGTCTTTCCCGGCGTCCGGCCACCAAAGTGACGGGTCACTCAGGGCAGTATCATGTTAGAAAGGCTGCTCATCAGCGTCGGGGTAATCATAGCCGGCTACCTGATTCTCATCGCTCTCAAACGCTGGCAGTTACGTAATGCCCGATCCGCCGCAGACAATGTTTGGGCGGCTACTGAATGCCCTACCATCCTCTACTTCTCTGCCCGTAGTTGCCATCAATGTCATAGCCTGCAGCGTCCCCAGCTGGAAGAAGTACAAAATGAATTTTTTGCGGACAAATTAAACGGCGGCTTGCGGCTTGTCACCTACAGCGTCGAAGAGAACCCTGACCTCGCCAAGCAATGGGGCATCCGGACAGTACCTACAACAATCATCATCGACGCCAATGGCAATGTTCTACACATCAACAATGGCCTAGCCCCCAAGGCGCAGTTGCTGCAGCAACTAACGAATATGCTGAAAATCCCAGAACCAACATCCTCAAGGAGGACTCATATGAAAAAAGAAAAGAAACAAACCGACAAACGCGATACCGCCGGAATCGTGGCACCGCCACCGTTGATTTACCTGGGCGCGCTGGGCATCGGATATTATTTTTCCCACATTTATCCATTGGATTTTATGCCAACGGCCGCGAAACCTCTGGGCTGGCCGTTGATTGCTCTAGGCGTCCTGTGCTGGGCATCAGCCTTTCGCATGATGCGACGCGCGAACACTCCGATTAATCCTTATAAACCTAGCACGGCGCTGGTTACCGCAGGACCTTATAGCTTCTCACGTAACCCCCTATATGTGGCTGTCACACTTTTCTATGTGGGGATCGCCTTGTTACTGAACGCACTCTGGGCCATCGTGCTGCTGCCGCTGGTGTTTATCGTGATGGCGCGCGGTGTGATCACGCGCGAGGAGCGCTTTCTGGAACGCAAGTTCGGCGCCGCGTATCAGGAGTACAAGGCGCGCGTGCGGCGTTGGATCTAAACCGTGCGTGACCCGCGGCGAGCCTGAGTATTCAACGTAACCCAGGTGTTGGAACAAATGTTTTCTCTCTCTGGCCATGGTGGACACATTGATTTTTAAGATCCACCGCCACGTCCCGCAGGCGGCTGCCCTGTTCGATAAGTTCCACGTCATGAAGCGTCTGGGCGAGGTGCTGGATAAGGTCAGAAAATCCGAGTACGCGCGCCTTGAGGGCAAGCAACGCCACTTCATCAAGGGACAGAAATACACCCTGCTGTCGCATCCGCAAAACCTCACCGGTACGGCACACAAGAACCTTAAGCTGCTGCTCGCGGCGAACAGGCGGCTCAATACTGTGTACGTACTCAAGGAGTCGTTGGTTAGCTCTGGGGCTACCGCAGTGAGACGTGGGTCCGGAAGTTCATTGCGGGTGAAGGTTCCGACCCGTCAGGTGAAACCCAGCCGGCGGTGTTCAGTGGCAGAAATCTCTGGGTGCGCGAAAACATGTATGCACATGCGGAGTAAACTGTAGCCGTGACGAAAACGCGGCCAGAGTGATGTGCATGGGGCGTTCTATGGTAACGCCACCAGCCAAGAACTGTCTGAGGCGGGGAGCCTGTGCTGAACCACAAAACTCCATCGGTAACCGGGTTATCGGCTCAGGCGGGGTGGTTCATTTCTTGACCGGTTTCGCTGCGATCTCTTCGAGCTTGGTCGCCCGGATCACCTGCCCGTCGAGACCGGCATCCTTGGCGCTCCCGCCGTAGGCAACCGTCATAAGCTGACTGTAGTAC
>JAJYDT010000073.1 GCA_021777335.1 Pseudomonadota bacterium
TACCCGGTGCACAGCCTGGTCGCCCGCGAGATCATTCGCAGCGGGGTGATACAGCTCGGCTATCGCGATCCGGCGGTAGCGATGTCGCAATGGCTGCGGTTGCGTCGCCAGTACACGTTTTTTGGAGAGGACAATAATACCGTACTGAGGTACCTTGGTGTGCTTGCCGCCCAGGACCATATGCCGCAGGCGGTGGCCTGGCTTTCCGATGTGGTGCCGCGCCCGGGCGACGATCTTCAGGTGCGTGAATGGCGTGTCCGTGCGGCCCTGTGGGCAGGCGACTGGCATCGTGTCGCCGACTTCATTGAGACGCTGCCCGCCGATCAGCGTGCGCGTTCCGAGTGGCGATATTGGCAGGCACGCGCCGACGCCCATCTGCACCACCCGCGGCAGGCGCTGGCGTTGTACCGGGCACTCGCGCAGCAGCGCAGTTACTACGGGTTCCTCGCAGCCGATCGGCTGAACAGCGGTTATGTCATGGATCGCGTCGACGCGGTGGTCAGCGCAGTGGACCTCGATGCGATCGCGGCGCGTCCGGCAATCGACGCCGCGCATGAACTGTTCCGCCTCGGCCAGACCGACGATGCGACGCGCCAATGGGATTTCGCGGTGCGCGGACTGCCGCATAATCTGCTGGTTGCCGCCGCTGTGCTGGCTGCACGCTGGGGCTGGTATGACCGGGCGATCGCCACGATCAACGCTGCCGGCGATCATAATGACCTCATGCTGCGCTTTCCGGTTGCCTATCGGGTCCTGGTCGAGGCCAGCGCCCACCTCAATAAGATTGATCCGGGCTGGATCTACGGCATCATGCGCCAGGAAAGCGCTTTTATGGTCAACGCCGAATCGAGCGCGGGCGCGCTTGGGCTCATGCAGCTTATGCCGCTGACCGGCGAGTTTACCGCGCGTTTGCTGAATCTGCGCCTTGCGGGCGTGTCCAGCCTGCTTAATGTCGGCAACAACGTGCGCCTCGGGGCTCGCTATCTGAGAGAAGTGCTTGATGACAATCAGGGTGATGTGGTTCTTGCAACCGCGTCCTATAATGCCGGTCCGGATCGCGTAAGCGTCTGGCGCCCCACCCGGCGCGCCCGCCCCGCAGACATCTGGATCGATAATATCCCCTACAGGCAAACCCGCAACTACGTCAAACATGTGCTTGGATTCACGACGGTCTACGATTATCTCCTGGGCAACCATGGCCGGATGTTGCGCCAGCGCATGTCGGCGGTGTCTCCTGCCCCGATACGGAACTAACCGGCCCGGGATCGTGGTCCGGGCCTTGGGCGAGCGCTGCTGGCTTGGGGCGGGCCCATGAGGATCTGCGTCCTTGGTGGCAGCGGGTTCGTCGGGAAATATCTGGTCGAGCGCCTGACCGGAGAAGGCCATGAGGTCGTGGTGCCGACACGCGATACCATTGCCCACCGTGATCTGCTGGTGTTGACGGGAGTGCGGCTGGTGACCGCTGACCTGCACTCGCCGGCGGCACTGCGCCGGCAATTCTCCGGCATGGATGCCGTGGTGAATCTCATCGGAATCCTTAATGAGCGTCGCAGTGGCGATTTTGCGCGCGTTCATGTGGACATCCCGCGACGCGTCGTGGAGGCCTGCGAGGCTGCCGAAGTGCCCCGGCTGCTACACGTGAGCGCGCTTAACGCAGGCATGGACGCGCCGAGCCGTTATCTCAGGAGCAAATGGCAGGGTGAGGTTGCGGTGAAAGGGGCGAGGTTTGCGGCCACGGTATTTCGTCCGTCGGTACTGTTTGGCCGCGGCGATTCCTTTAGTACACGCCTTGCCTCATGGATACGGTTCGCGCCTGGTGTATTTCCCTTGGCTGCGGCAGAGTCGCGCTTCGCGCCGCTTCATGTCGCGGATCTCGTGCGTGCGATGGTGGCTGCGCTGCGTGCCCGCAAGACCTTCGGCGCCACCTATGATCTCTGTGGTCCCGTTACCTACACCCTGAGACAGTGGGTCGAGTACATCGCGAGGCTGCAGGAGCGGCACGTGCGCGTCGTGGCGCTCGGGGATCGCCTCTCCTGGTTTCAGGCGTGGCTCCTCGAGCGCATGCCCGGTCAGCTGTTGACGCGCGATAATTATCTGACCCTGCGGGTGGATGCGGTCTGTACCACCCCCTGGCCGCCGGTGTTCGCGCCGTTACCTGAGCCCCCGGCCCATATTCTGCCGTCCTATCTGGCGAGGAGTCACGGACGGGTGGTCGAATTAGACCGATAAACGGCCACTGGCCCCCATGCCGTTTGACCATACTTCAATGAACCCCGGCGCATCGAAATCGAACGAGACGTGCCAGAGGGGCGGAAAATCACTGTTGGGTCAGGCACATATGCATCTTTATATCGGCAATCTCTCGCGCAGCGTGACCGAGGACGATCTCGACTGGATCTTTTCTGGGGTCGGCGCGATCGTTTTTGCGCGCTTTGTGAACAGCAACAGCGACGCAACCGCCCGGGGTTATGCGTTCGTTCATATTGCGGTTGCGGAGCAGGCGCGCGCCGCTGCGGCGGGATTGAACGGCAGCTATCTGAAAGGTCTTCGTCTCATCGTACGGCCGGTGGTCGATCACGCGCGCCACGCCCGCGTGTTGCAGGCTGCCGCGCCCTATCCGTTGCGCCCGCGCGCGGCCGATGGACGCACGGGCGCGCGGCCAAAGCCGGAAGCTGCGATCTGAGCCAGGCTGTACGTCGCGCCTTCGGCCAGTGACTGATGCGCCGCACCGTCGCGTAGAAGCGGACAAGATGGTGCCTGTCCTGTCTCAGGATCTCGCGAAAGGCGGGTACCAGATCGGTATAGGTCGCGAGCGCGCCCAGGGTGGCGTTGTTGAGGGGGGCAGGGATCCTGACATGGAAGCCGAAACACCGTCCGGCGCGCGAGATCATCTGTGACAATCCGGAGAAGAGCCGCTGCTTCTTCTCCTCAAGCACCCGCCTTGTGCCGCCTTCGCGGTACACCCTGTCGAGCCTTCGGCGATAACGTTGTACGAGAACGCCGAATGTCTCGTTGAAACGCTGGGCACGGTCATATCGGCGCAGTCTCTGTGGCTCATGAGTCGCCCTCAGCCACCGCCGTACACCAGTTTCCTGGACAGTCACCGCGAACGACTCATTGAACACGGGATCGCCCGGCACATACACGAGCGCGTGGGCGAGCTCATGAAATATGAGCCCCGCGGTTTCTGCGGGCGAGCGGTAGATCTCGGTGCTGAGGAGCGGGTCCGGCATCCACCCGAGGGTCGAGAATGTTGGCACGCCGGCGAGATAGACATCATCGCCGCGCTGCGCCAGCGCCAATGCATAGCGTCTGGCCCGGGCGTGTGAAAAATAGCCCCGGTACGGTACGCAGCCCGCGACCGGAAAACACCAGTGGATCAGATGCACCGAAAAACGGGGTGCGGCAAACACATTCCATACCACATAATGACGCGGAAGCGGTGCGTAATCGCGGAAACTGTCGTTGTCCGGAAGGTGGAGCACGTGTATCGCGAAACGCCGCATCGCCTGCGCCTGTTCGAGCGCGCGGCGCAGCCTGGGTGGTGTGCGCGGGTTTGCGATGACCTCCGCAATCGGGCGCGCCGAACCGAGCAGATTCATCTCGCCCTGCGTTGCCTGCAGGTAGTATCGCAGCCGCGTGCAGCCGGGAAGAAGCAGGGTTGTCACCACGGCGATCGTAGTCACCCCGATGCGCATTTTGCGGGCGGTCGGCAAATCAATGTAGCATGGAGGCATGAAGACGTATCTCGTCGGGGGCGCGGTGCGCGACCGGCTGCTCGGGCGCCCCACCCAGGACCGTGATTATGTGGTCGTGGGTGCCACCCCGGAAGCGATGGAAGCGGCCGGTTTTCGGCGTGTAGGTGTCGATTTTCCTGTATTCCTGCATCCTGAGACCCATGAGGAGTATGCGCTGGCGCGTACCGAGCGCAAACGGGGTCGTGGGTATCGTGGGTTCGCCGTCGATGCCACGCCGGATGTGACCCTGGAGCAGGATCTCGCACGCCGCGACCTTACGATCAATGCGATGGCCGAGGCCGCCGATGGCTCCCTGATCGATCCATTCGGGGGCGCACAGGATCTTGCGCAGGGTCTTTTGCGGCATGTGAGCCCGGCCTTCGTCGAAGATCCATTGAGGGTGCTGCGCACAGCGCGTTTCGCCGCGCGCTTCGGCTTCAGGATTGCCCCTGAGACGCTCGATCTCATGCGCGTCCTCGTGATTCAGGGAGAGATGGAAACGCTGTCGGCCGAGCGCGTATGGAGCGAGCTTGCGCGTGCGCTCGGCGAGGAAGCGCCACAGCGCTTCATCGAGGTGCTGAAGGACTGTGGTGCGCTCGCACACATACTCCCCGAGATCGACGCCTTGTTCGGCGTGCCGCAGCCGCCCGAGCATCATCCAGAGATCGATACCGGCGTGCACACGCTCATGGTACTTACCCAGGCATCGCGGCTGTCAAGCGTGCCGTGTGTGCGTTTTGCGGCGCTTGTGCACGACCTTGGCAAGGGGACGACTCCGCGCAATCAGTGGCCACAGCACGCCGGGCACGAGCAGCGCGGCCGTGTTCTGGTGCGGTCGCTCGCTGCACGTCTGAGGCTCCCGCGGGAGTACGCCGACCTCGGTGCGCTGGTGGCGGAATATCATCTGCATGGGCACCGCGCGCTCGAGTTACGCCCACAGACCCTGCTTGCGACGCTTGAGGCGCTCGACGTGTTTCGCAGGCCCGGGCGGCTCGAGCAGTTCATGCTGGCCTGCGAGGCGGATTTTCGCGGGCGTCTAGGTTTTGAGGAACGTACTTACCCACAAGCCGCGTACGTGCGTGCCGCCGCGGCGGCGGCACGTGCGGTTGACGGTCGTGCCGCCGCCGAGGACGGCTTGTCCGGCCCCGGGATTGCGGCGAAGATACGTGAACGAAGGACTGAAGCGATCAGGAACGTCAAGCTGTCTCACGGCCATCCGGCCTGAAGGCGCAATCCCTGTAACCTGGAATCTGCCATCAGTGAAAAATCTATTGGATCGGCTTCGCGGCGTGGAGCGTGATGCGCTGAAGGAGCCACGCGCGGACGACGCACCCTACTACGAGCCCCAGGGCAACGAGATCATGCTGTTCGAGGCCGCGTATCGCCGGCGGCTACCGGTAATGCTGAAGGGACCAACGGGATGTGGCAAGACCCGCTTCCTCGAGTACATGGCCCACAGACTCAGCCGCCCGCTCATTACGGTTGCCTGCCATGAAGATCTCACAAGCTCGGATCTTGTCGGGCGTTTTCTGCTCGATGGCGATGCCACTGTATGGCAGGATGGGCCGCTAACACGGGCGGTCAAGGCCGGTGCGATCTGCTATCTCGATGAAATCGTCGAGGCGCGTACTGACAGCACGGTTGTGATCCATCCGCTGACCGACCATCGCCGCTGCCTGCCCCTCGAAAAACGTGGACTCGAGATCGAGGCCCACGAGGATTTCATGCTCGTCATCTCATACAATCCGGGCTATCAGACGGTACTCAAGGATCTCAAGCCGTCGACCAAGCAGCGCTTCATCGCAATCGTGTTCGACTATCCCGACGAGGCGATCGAATGCAAGGTGGTCCAGACGGAATCGGGGCTTGGCGACAGCGCGCTCGTCGCCCGTATCGTGGCCGCTGGCCGCAAGGCGCGCGCCCTGAAGGATCACGGGCTCCAGGAGGCCGCATCGACCAGGGCGCTTGTTTATGCCGCGTCGATGGTGGCGGCCGGTGTGTCACCGATCGACGCCTGCCGTAGTGCCATGGTCGATCCGCTCACCGATGACCGGGAACTCGCCGAGGCAATGCTGGAGATTGCGCGCGCCCATCTTTCGGGGAGTTAGAGTGGACAGTGCCGAAGTCGAGTTTGCGATCGCGCAGCGCCTTGCGGTGCTCGCACAACTGAGTTTCGTGGCCCATCGGGATGTCGTGGCGACATTGCCCGCCATCCGGTCATTCGGCGCGGACTCCGCGATAAAGTGGCTTGCGACTGCGGAGGCGCTTTTCAGTCACGACCGGGAGGCGGGCAAGGCCTTTATCCGCGGTAGCAAAGAGGCGGCCCGCGCGTTTCGCGGCGTTGAACCCTGGTGCGCGCATGCGCAGTGCTTCACGGCGTGGCGCGGCTCAGGGTCCGCGGTACAGGCCTTTATGGATGCGCTGCCGGCAGCGGCCGCGGTCGGGCCTGCTGTGGATTCCTGGGCCCGCATCGGGCTCGATTGGTGCGCCCGCCATCTGGACAGCGGCCGTGCTTATTTTGAAACCCCGGTGGGTACGCTCCTCGGCGCGGGCGACGTGAACGATCTTCGGCAGCTGCTCGCGCCGGCCATAGAGCTGTGCAGCGAGCGCGGGCTTGCGCTCGGGTATTATCTGCCAGGCGCGCTCCGGGTGCGCATGCTTGCCGGCACCGCCTCCGTCGGCCCCTGGGCGCGCCAGGGTGGCGACATCATGAAGTCCGGGCGCAACCGCGGTGAGCTGTTCTTCGCGCTTGCGAGCGAGGAGAGCCGGGCGGCGCTGCTCGAGCATCTCCCGGGATTCCAGCCGCTTGCGCACGAGCGCTTGCTGCAGATCCTGCTTGCGGTATGGTTCGGGCAGTCTTTTGACCTCAAGCAAAGTGACTGGATGCCCGGAAGCGGGCGTCCCTTTATCGAGACCGATGGCCGCAGCCTCTTTCTGCCGGCTGTTCTCAGTAGCCGGGAGGAGGCGTTGGTTGCGGTATGGCATGCCGCTGGTCATCTCGCTTTCGGAACCTTCGAACAGAAGGCAATCAAGGAGCTGTTTCAGGCTGCGGGACTCATGCATCCGCCGCTCGATCCGGATCAGGCGATCAGTTGGCGCCCGCTGTTTCTCCCTTACGGCGAAGACCAGGCGCGCTTCGAGGTCTTGTTTGATCTCTGCGAGGATCTGCGCGTGGACGCGCTGATTCATCGCTGTATCCCGGGATATCTGCAGCAACTGCAGACGTTCTCGGACGGATCCGTCGCGGCAAATGCCGTGCCCTATCGCCGGTTCGTGCGGCATGCATGGCACGGACTTGCCGATCCTGGAGTGCGTGACCAGAGGCTCGCACCGCTATGGGCCCCTGAAGCCCGGCCCATCGACGCGTTTTTAGTGGCGCGCGTACTTTACGCGTCCGGTGAATTCCCGGTGCTCGCTGCGAACGAGTGCTCCGATGCCTATCCTCCGGCACATGGCCCTAACGCGGCACGCCCGATCTATCCCAGGGGATTTCGCGAGACCGGTCCTGCGCGTGCCGCGAATCCCGATGTCGGAGCGGAAAAACGCGATGGGCAGAGCGAAGCCTCCCGGCGCCCGCCCAAGGAGACCCAGGGCAGCGACCCCGACCTGGAGATTCCACCCGAGGACACGGCTGGTGCCGGAGGGCGGATCGGCGTTGGTCTGCCGCAACCCGCACGGCTGACCGGTCGGAGGCGCACGCGAACCTTCCTGGCCAGCGGACGCGCCTATCCTGAATGGGATTATCGGGAGCGCCGTTTCCGCGCTCGCTGGGCCTATGTGCAGGAGCGGGCGCTGGACGAGCGTGATCCCGGGGAGGCGGCGCGCCTCGTCGCCATGCACCGGCAGACACTGAGGCGCCTGAAACGCGCGATCGAGGCGCAAAAGCCGAGACGTCTCGCGCCGCGCAAGCGGCAACTCGACGGGGAGGATCTCGACCTTGCGGCGACGGTGGATTTCGTGGCCTTGCGCCGCGCAGGCCTTGCGCCGCGCCCTGAGATCTATTGTCAGCGTCTGCCGCGGAGGCGCGACCTCGCGGTGCTTTTGCTTGCGGACCTCTCGACATCCATCATGGAGCGGCTCCCGGACGGGGCGCGCATCGTGGATCGCATCCGGGCCGCGCTTCTGCTCTTTGCCGAGAGCCTCGAAGAGATCGGTGATCCCTATGCGATCGCCGGTTTTGCCTCAAAGTACCGCGATCAGGTCAGCTACTATCCGATCAAGGAGTTTGACGAAACACTGGATGCCCGCGCGCGCGCTGTCATTGGCGGGCTTAGCGGACGGCTGGCGACGCGTATGGGCGCCGCTATCCGGCACGCGCTCGCGCGCTTCGATCAGGCCAGCACCTCGCGCCGGCTGCTGCTCCTGCTCTCCGACGGCCGTCCGGCCGACTACGACGACGGTGGCGACCCTCGTTATCTCGAGGAAGACACGCGTGTTGCCATCAAAGAATGCACGGATCGGGGTGTGCATCCTTTCTGTATCACGCTTGATCCACGCGGCGGCGATTACCTGAAGCGTATATTCGGTGATGGACATTATCTCGTGATCGGCCGGCTCAGCGATCTTCCGGCCGAACTTCCCCGCATCTACCTGCGTCTGCGCGCGGCATGAGCAGGGATACGTCGCGTGTCGTGCGCGCGCTACCGCGGGTCGTCATCCTCCTTGGGCTCGTGAGCCTGTTCAACGATGCCGCCTCGGAGATGGTGGTGCCGCTTATCCCGGTATGGCTCCTCGCGTTTGGCCAGGGGCCGGTGGCGCTCGGCTTGATCGAGGGTGTCGCTGACGCCGTTGCCAGCCTGCTCAAACTATGGTCGGGGCGGTTGTCCGATCGCCTCGCGCACCGCAAGACCCTTGCGGTGGCCGGGTACGCCCTGTCGAACATCCTGCGCCCGCTGATCGGCCTTGCGACCCAATGGGGCGTTGTGCTTGGGCTGCGCGCGGGTGACCGTGTCGGCAAAGGGCTGCGCACTGCGCCTCGTGACGCCATGCTGGCTGATGCCGCGCCCCCCGGGATCAGCGCCTACGCGTATGGTTTCCATCGCGCGATGGACAATGCCGGCGCGGTCCTCGGTACGCTCGCTGCGGCGGTCATCATCTCGCGTACGGGGGCGCCCATCTCTGAGGTGCTGACAGCGTC
>JAJYDT010000074.1 GCA_021777335.1 Pseudomonadota bacterium
GGGTATGCGCACGGCAGGGTGCGCAACTCACCCCATTGCGCCGGCATGTCCTCGGCCTGATTCTGGAGGTTGGCGCCCCTCTGACCGCCTACCAGCTCCTCGACAGGCTCAAGCTGACCCACAAAGGTGCTGCCCCGCCGACGATCTATCGCGCACTCGATTTTCTGATGGAGCAGCACCTGATCCACAAGATCGAGCGCCTGAATGCATTCGTTCCGTGCGTGGAAGCGGGCCACAGGCATCCAGCACAATTCCTGATCTGCTGCCAATGCGGTGTCGTCTCGGAGATAGAAAACCGTGCGGCTGCAAATGCACTGGAACATGCCGCCGAACAGGAAGGATTCCGCCCGCGCAATACTGTTGTCGAGATCGAGGGAGTGTGCGCGGCCTGCTTCCGCCCGTCCTAGGGTAAACCTGCCGCGCAGGCCGCGTTGCGGCAGCTATCGACGAGCGCGCCCAGTGCGGAGAGCCCGCCGGATGAACACATCGCACTGGCATTCGGACCAGGGTGACGCGGTCCGAAGTCTGTCCCTTCTATAGATTCCTCGCAAGGAAACCCGCGATTTCAGTCGCGGGAGGAATTGCGGGTGCGTGAAGCGTACCATTCAGTGTACATTTTCTCGCATGGTCGATATTGTCACGAATCGCAATCGTGTCCGTCAGACGGCATACCCTGTGATCTGGTGCCCGAAGTACCGGCATGACGTACTGGCCGGGGTTGTAGCGGAAGAGGCTGGCACGATGTTGGATGCGATCGGCATGGAACGTTAATGGACGGTGATTTCCAAGGAAAGCCAGACAGACCACATCCACCTGTTCGTCAGCATCCCGCCCGCCTATTGTTCTAGAGGTTTCCGGCACTCAAAAAAGCGTTTGTGGGGCTGGCACCTGTGGTGGCCGTCCTGCTACGTCGGCACGGCGGGCCACGTCAGCGCCGAGACCATCCGGCGCTATATCGAGCGCTCCGGGCACGTCACCAAAAGGCGATAAGCCATGATGCGAACGGCCTCGATCAAGCTGGATGTAACCGCCGAGCAAGGCGCGCGGCCTATGCCGATGCCTGCAACCGCCTGGTGCCCGTTGTGTGCGAGCACCGCTTTGGAACTGCGTCGCACTGAATCAACGCGTCTACGACGGCCCGCGCCGTGACACGGCATTGGGCAGCCAGAAAAGCCTGCGACTTCAGTCGCGGGTTATTTGCGCATGTTGCGCTGACGGTGCCCGCCCGGCATCACACCCGCTATGCGAAAACCTCGCTAAAGAGATCAAGCATCGCACGCCAACCGCGCTCGGCCGCGCGGCGGTCATAGGCGGCGCCCTTCGATACGTCGTTCCCGGCCTGGGGGTTGGTAAAGCTGTGGACCGCGCTGCCGTATTTCACAAGCTGCCAGTCAATCTTCCCCCGCCGCATCTCCTCTTCGAAGGCATCGACATCGGTCTTGGGAACGAATGGATCATCGGCACCATGCAGTGCCAGAACCGCGCCCCGGATCTGGCGTGCATCTCCTGGCCTTTCGGTACTGAGGCCTCCGTGGAAACTCACTGTTGCGCGCACGGCGGCACCGCTGCGTGCGAGCTCGAGTGCCGCAGTTCCACCAAAGCAGAACCCGATCACGGCAAGCCGGTCAGGATCGCACTGGGGCTGTGCGCGCAGCGCCGCAAGCCCTGCCTGGGCTCGGGCGCGAAGCAGGGCACGCTCGCCCGCGCGGTAGCGCGTTGCATATTCGACCGCCTCGTTCACGTTCTTCGGCCGGTCGTGCTTGCCGAAGATATCTGCTGCGAACCCGAGATAGCCTGCATGGGCAAGCTCGTCACAACTGTGACGTTCGTGAGGTCCGATTCCCATCCATTCATGGATGACGAGTACCCCGGGGCGCCGCTTTTCGTCCGGGCCGTCCCAGGCGGCATATCCCTCAAGCTCGGTGTTGTCGTGCCGGTAATCAACAAGCGTGTTCTTCATTGCGACCTCCTAGAGAGCGGGAATCCGGCACAGTGTACCCGATTAACCATCTCGCTGAGGAGCGGTCCTGCAGAGTGCATGCTCGAAGTGCGGCACTTTGCTCTCGGCAATTCCCGGTGCGGGCTGTTCGGCCCTTTGTGGTCGTACGAATTATCGGGAAATCGATGCGGCAAAGGAACCATCCCGTGTGTAAAGATGCCGATTTAAATCTAGGCGAACGCGGGCACCGGTTTCTTTGGGATTGCTAGCTGTGTCTAGAACCATAATCATTGGTCACAATGAGAACCATATCGTTGCGTTGAAGCCAAACATCCAGGGCAGCCAGAAGTGGCCCCGCAAATTTGAACAGTGCTATAAGTGGAGACTCCGGGCATCATGCTGGGCCATGAATGGCTTGGCGAGAAGGAGTTTTCGATGGTCAAGAAATCAGGGCGGCGTACTCGCCGCACCCACAATGCGGAGTTCAAGGCTCGTGTCGCGTTGGCGGCTTTGCGCGAGGACAAGACATTGGCCGAACTGGCTGCGCAGTTTGAGCTGCACCCCAACCAGATCACGGAGTGGAAGCGGAAGTTGCTGGAACATGCGGCGGATGTGTTTGGGGGAGGTACAAAGGGGGCCGAGCCGGTCGATCTGGCGCCCCTGCATGCCAAGATCGGACAGCAAGCTCTGGAGCTGGATTTTTTAGAGCACGCGCTCACCAAAGCGGGATTGCTGAGCGCAAAGCGATGATCGACCGTCAGCATGAGCTGCCCATCACCCGCCAGGCCCGGCTGCTTGGCATCAGCCGGGGGACGGTGTACTACCTGCCGAGATCCGTAAGCGACGCCGACCTTTCGCTCATGCGCAGGCTCGATGAGCTGCATCTGGAGCACCCCTTCATGGGCGCCAGGATGCTGCGCCGGCAGCTTCAGCGCGAAGGCATCCACGTGGGCCGGCGCCCTGTGCGCACGCTCATGCGGCGCTTTGGGCTAAGGAGGCGCTGTGTCCCCAACCGGGCACCAGCCAGCGAAGGTCTACCCGTATCTGTTGCGCAACCTGGCGATTACCCGGGCCAACCAGGTCTGGGCGCTGGATACGACGTACATCCCGATGGCGCGAGGGTTTGTGTATCTCACCGCCGTGGTGGACGTGGCCAGCCGCGCAGTGCTCGCACACAAGGTCGCCATCACATTGGAGTCTTGCCATGCCAGGGAGGTGATTGAGCAGGCCTTCGCCCGCCATGGCGCGCCCGAGATCGTCAACACCGATCAGGGCAGCCAGTTCACCGCCGACGAGTTCGCGGACGCCGTCCTCGATCGGGGCTGCAAGCTGTCGATGGATGGACGTGGGGCCTGGCGCGACAATGTGTTCGTGGAGCGCCTGTGGCGTAGCGTGAAGTACGGATGCGTGTATCTCAAGGCCTATGACGGCGTCAGCGCCGCCCGGGTCGACATCGGCCGCTACATCGACTGGTTCAACACGCACCGGGGGCATTCAAGCCTCGATGACCTCACGCCGCTTGAGGCCTACCTGAACTTGTTGCCAACCAACCAGGAGGCTGCATAGAATGAATTCGTGGTGTGCCCCGAGTTGCCCACCGCGCCGGTCGTTCGTCGCAAGCGACGTCCACCGCCGTGGACAACCCTGCACCGTCCCAACCACCCGGACTCCACTTATAATTCGGGGAATGCTGTTCAAACAACCGGGGCCACTTCTATGCAGAAAGGACAACCCTTGCGACGGCTACGTTAGATGAATACCGCCGGCGAGACGCCGAAACGCTTGGCGAGTCGCTTGATTTGTCGCGCGTTCAGTTCGCGCTTGCCCACCAATATCTCAGATACCACGCCTTGGCTGCCGATCTCCGTCAGGTCCGATTGCCGCAAGTCGTGTTCACGCATGAGGAACTTCAACACGCCCGCGGGCTTGGCAGCGGGAATCGACACATGCTCGGCCTCGTACTTTTCAATAAAAACGCTGATCGCGTCGGCGAGTTCTGCCATAGGATGTTTTTCGTCTTCTCCGATCTCGTCAAGGATCGCATCTAGTATTTCGACTGCACGCACATGGTCTTTCTTCGTACGCAGCGTGCCAAGCGGTACCAAGGTGCACAGACGGCGATAATCGCGAATGGCCTGATCAAACTTATGCGATTGCATAATTACTCCTTCCACTTTTCATTGTCATATTCAGCGTGCGTCAGCACGTGCCGGATGTAAACCTTTTTGCGGTTGTAATGAATCGCCGCAATCAACCTGAACTTGTTACCGCCGATGTCGAAAACCGTGAATTTCCCGACCTTGTCGACCGAGCTGAACACCCGTTTGAGTTCGGCAAACGACCCAAAGTCAGTCCTCGACATGATGGCGTACCACACGCCCAGCGGTTCCGCCGCCTCCCTGTGCTGGGCCATGAACTCGCGCAATCGCTTTCTTGTTATTACATGCACCCACGCAGTATATATCTCATATTGAGATATTTCAAGATTGAAGCTACTTCGGGTATATGTGGCGGACTGAGAAGGGCAAACCGTAGAACCGCCGTTATCCTAGGTGCTACTGAACGTCCACTTTCGAGCAAGTTAGAACCGCAGATCCGACCCTTTCCCAGGGGGTCGAAAGTGTGAGTTCGCCGATTTGGAAAGCTGCCGTTCCGCCCGGGTTCCCGGCCAGCGGCAGGTATCCAATCCAAACCGGCCGCCGGACCCCCTGCAAGCCAACGTCAGCAACGGCCAAGGTGTACGTATACGTGCTATACGGCAGCTCGCAGATTTCCCGACATTGACACACTACACTGCCTCAGTGATCCGTCAGCAGTGATTTACAGTGTCCGACCCGAAAGAGACGCTCGCGCATCGCTCAATTTATGAATAACATCACTGCCGTCCAAAACAGCGGCCAAACAGCTCTTGTTCATTTGTGCTAAGCCATTGATTTTTCATGACGCCATTCTTGATCCGCCGATCCTGTCCCGGGTCTCGGAATAGGCCGTCCAAGACGACGGCCTGCACCTCCGAACGGCAGGGACAGCCACAACTGTTGCGAAATGGGCATTTTTTTTGAGCCCTTTGCGTTTCCCGATGCCCATCACGCAGCCAGCGAGGCCCGTCAGATGCTGTCCAAGACAGGTTTCTCAAAGATTTGTTTTGGACAAGAGTGGAATAACATCAACTGGGGCGATTTTGGTACGCGCTCTGAGTGACTGGCGTATCTTAATAGTTGACCAAATCACTCATAAATTGCATAATTGCATGCATGTTCAATTTCAGCGAGACCTTTACCATGGAAATTCCTCAACGCGACGGCGACGGATATCTCATTGACCGTGGCTTATGGACATCGGAAATTGCCCGAGCCATGGCGCAAGCCGATGGTTTTGCGCTGGATGAGTTGAAATGGGCGCACATCGTTAAGGCGCGTGAATTTTATGATGAGTTCGGCGTCGTTCCACCGATTCGCAAATTCGCCAAGTTTGTCGAGGTCGATCAGAAGGATATGTTCAAACTTTGGCTGACGGGGCCGATGAAGCCTATCACCAAGTACGGTGGCTTGCCCAAACCTACAGGCTGCGTGTAGTTCTTATCTGGCATTTGCCGTCCAATTTAGCGCAAACGACAGATGGCCAGAGTGGGTGTTTTTGATCTAGGCGCCCGACCGAATGCATCGGGCCGTTCAGGGCGTGTCAGCAGTCGTTGACGACTCAATGCTCGACTGGCCGGTTAGGCCGACGAGCACGCATCGGCTGCCTGGCCGGTTTCGGAGCCGAAGCGGCCGTACACCGAACGATGGCCGCCTGATCTGAGTGCTGGCACGAGTCAATCAATTCGACCCCGCGCAGGCAACAGGTACGAACTTAGTGGTATTCGGTCAACAAAGAGATAGCACCCGCTCGCTTAGTTCTGGAAAAATATTTTCCATCAGCGGTAACAAAGGTTCCGCGCCCAATGAGCGCAAGTGCGTGATACGCGGCGTCGTAAAAGGTTACGCGGTATTCCTGCACCAATGCCACGGCTTGTTTACGCCATGGCTCGTCCGTGTCGCCCACGGAAATACCGAAACTGATCAACGATTCCAGAATTGCCAGCGCCTGCGCAGGGAAATTTCGGGTCAGTATATTACCCACCTCGTACAACCAGAGGCGCGGGACCTCCAGCCGCACCTTTCCGGCGACCGCCGCGTCGCGCACGCGCAATGCGGCGGCGGTATCGGGTTCCGATGCAGAAGGCAATACCCACTTCAGAATCACCGACGCATCGGGAACGATGAGTCTCATCCACCCCGTTCCCGATCTTCTCGCACCCACTTGACAACTTGCCGAGTCGTGATGTCCGGCAACTGGGCGCGCAGCTCGTCCATCCGCCCCGCGGCGTCGGCGCGTCGGCGCCTCTGAAACCATTGTGACAATGCCGCATTAACGATGCGGCTGCGTTCCCCCCTGGGAGCCTTGTCCAACACCTGCCAAACGGCCTCCTCCAACAATACGTTTACTCGGTGACCCATAACCGTGTTCCTCGATTACACACACATGTTACACACTACGGCCGGATTGAATAATTGTCAATTTGGGCCGGTTAGTCGCAGGGGGGCTGCAGGCCTTGCCATTCGAACCTTAGCAAACGGCCGATTTTAGAGATCTTGATCGTCCGCGGACGGCCGGGAATACCCATCGGGGCTCCTCGCCGATATGGATCATTGCTGGCTTTACGTCAGGCGTGAACGGTAACTTTGCGACCTGGATATCGCATGCATGTTCCCGGTGAGCCGCAGTCACTGGCTCATTCCGTGGCGCCGTCATTCAAACGACTGGTTCACATCTGCAACTTGCCGGATGACCTATGCGTGCTTGTCGGCCTTATGTGGAGTTCCATATAAGGCCGAGTAGCTGATCTCCGCAATCGTACACTGGTGGAGCTGATTCTGGCCGGAAGTTGCCATTAACCCCTCGATCTGACCAACATCGGCTTTTACACCTGGTCGGAACCATAACGTTGCGAAACGCGCAAGATTATGGTTCTAGGCACACTAGCGCGGTGCCGCGGATGCGAGTCTGCCCATCGGCCGGGGAAGGGTCGCGATGAGATAGACAGCCGCACTCAGCGCGGTGATCCAGAAGCTGCTCGGCCAATCGGTGTAGTAGGCGAGCGCGATGCCGGACCACGCTTCGAGCAGCGCCAGCACGGCGGAAAGTAGGACGCCTGCCGCCATGGCGCTCGTGAGGCGTTGGGCTGCTGCGGCCGGCCCCACCATGAGCGCAAAAACCAGCAGTACGCCGACGATCTGCGCGCATTCCGCCGTCGCGAGCGCTACGATGGCCAGAAACAGTACCGAATAAAGCCGCAGCGACACCCCCTTTGCCTCGGCCAGCTCCGGATGCAGGCTGGCGAACAGCAGCGGACGGGAGATCACCGCCAGGGTCGCGAGGCTTACTGAGCCCAGAGCCAGCAGCACCCAGACGGTACGCATATCGACCGCAAGCACGTTGCCGAACAGCAAAGTCGTTGCCTGGGTCGCGAATGCCGTGAAGAAATGCAGGAACAGCAATCCGAGACCGAGCGCGAGCGCCAGTACGAGCCCGATAGCGACATCCCGCTGCGCCAGCCGTTCGCCCATGAAGCCCATACCGATTCCCGCGGCCACGGTGGCGAGCACCAGGCCCCAGATCGGGGCAATGCCGAGAAGCACGGCGCCCGTGGCGCCGGTGAAACCGACGTGCGCCAGGGCGTGGCCGGCAAAGGTCTGGCCGCGCAGAACCAGGAAGTAGCCGACCGTGCCGGCAACGACCGCAACGACTGCTGCTGCGGCGAAGGCGTTGCGCATGAAGTCATACTGGAGCATCTCAAGCATGACCTGAATGCCTCGGCTGCCGGTCCGTCGGTGCGGACTCGTGCCGGTGCTCCTCGGCCTCCGCACAGCAGCTGCCGGACATAACGAAAATGCGGCCACCTACGCGCACGACGTCGATGTGCGATCCGTACAGGCGTGACAGGACCGGCCCGGTGATGACTTCGTCAATTGTCCCGAGCGCCGCCTGGCCGCTCCCGAGGTAGAGCACCTTGTCGATGGCGCTGAGCAGAGAGTTCACATCGTGGGCGCTGAACAGCACGGCGATTCCGAGATCGGCCTTCAGGGTTTTCACCAGATCAACGACCTCCTGCTGACGGTGCGGGTCGAGACTAATCAGCGGTTCATCGAGCAGCAGCAGTTGTGGCTTGCCGATGAGCGCCTGCGCCAGCAGCAGGCGCTGGCGCTCACCGCCCGAGAGTTCGGCAAGCGGGCGGCGGGCAAGTTCCTGTGCCCCGACCAGCCGGAGCGCGTGCTCCATCTCCGCGCGGACGGTCCGGCCCTGAACGGGGAGGCCGAGGCGATGGCCATTGGATACGCTCGCCACGAAATCTCGTCCGCTCAGGCGCAGATCCGAAGCGAAATGACGGGCCTGCGGCATGTAACCGATGGCGGGATTGCCACGCGTGGCCGGCTGCCCCAGAACATGAATGCTGCCGCGGCTCGGCGGCACCAGACCGAGGATGGCGCGCATCAGTGTGGTCTTGCCGGAGCCGTTCGGCCCGAGCACGCCGACGAATTCGCCCATCGCGATATCGAGGCCAATGCCGGTCAGGATAGTCCGGCCGCCCAGGGTCAACGAGACGTCTCGAAGTTCGACTGCATTCACCGGCGACTGGCTCCCAGCGCCCGGTCGACCGCATCCAGTTCGCCCATCATCCAGGTCTGGTATGTCGTGCCCGGTGGTTCGGTCTCGCTGACCGCCAGCACCGGAATACCCGATGCCTTTGCCAGACGGCGCATGCGGTCGGTCAGCGGGTCCGACGTCTGGCGATTATAAACCAGCAACTGTACCCGGTGCTTCCTGAGGTCATTCTCGAAGGCAGCGACTTCGGACGCGCCCGGTTCCGTGCCGTTCATGACGGCAAGCTGA
>JAJYDT010000075.1 GCA_021777335.1 Pseudomonadota bacterium
GAGTAACGGGGAAACCATAACACCAGAGCTTGACTATATGCAGTCGGGCGGAACCGAGCTTGTCGACCAGCTCGGCGTGTTCGTAGCGGCGGAAATGCCCAGCGTATTCATCCGCTGCCTGCCACTTGTGCATGAATGCTGGCACCGATAACAAAAAATAGCCGCCTGGCCGG
The DNA here is from genome assembly GCA_021777335.1 of Pseudomonadota bacterium. GTDB lineage: Bacteria > Pseudomonadota > Gammaproteobacteria > Acidiferrobacterales > Acidiferrobacteraceae > JAJYDT01. The sequence goes on from JAJYDT010000075.1 coordinate 174, forward strand.
AGCATGCGGCTGACCGCCTCAAATGCTGTGTCATCGTCCGCGATGTGCTCGAAGACCTCGCAGGCCACGACGAGGTCGTAGACCGGCCCTGTTTCCCGAAACCGGAAATCGCTCTCGACGACGGTCAGCGCTGTTACATTTGCTGTGCGTTGTCTCAGCGCAGCGACGCTTTGTTCCGAAAACTCGATCAGGTCACCCTTTGCCCCAGGCATGGTGGTAGCAAGGAACAAACTGGTGTCGCCCTGGCCGGGGCCAATTTCGGCAAAGCGCGCGACCGGCCCTGGAATGCTGCGAATGAGTTTTTCCACGAGATTCAGACGCATCAGGTACCTGGGGCCAGGTGCCGAAACGAAGCGGAATATGGAACTGTGCCGTGTCATTGTTATGCTATTGCCATGCTTCCGGGCGGGTGTTTCACAGACTCAAGCGAAAAGGTTGGAGTTGGCTGAAGGAGTGTCGTTGCTGGGATCTGGAATCTCTGGCGCCGGTAGAGGTCCCAGATTCCGAGTCTGCAGCGGGCCATGGAAAAAGGGGCCCCGATGGGTATTCGCAGGCAAATTGGTCCAGTGCGACGTCGTTGCGTATCGTGCATGCGGTGGCTAGTATTGAGACCCGTTAATTACGAAACATAATGACAACTCATCTTCCGATCGGCGTCTCGGCGGGTAAATGTCCACTCGATGCCGTATTGAGCGGCGTTGCGCCGCTTCTGCCAGGCGGCGACCTCGGCAGCCAGGACATTCTGCTCGCCGCTACCGCAGCGCGCCAGACACTGGCGGGAAAGGATGCCGATCTCGATCTCGGCCATATTGAGCCAGCTCGCATGTTTCGGGGCGTAGTGGAACTCGATGCGCGAGAGCAGGCTTGCCACCGTGTTCGCCCCGAGCACCTCCTCGAAGCTCCCCCGGAAATGGGTGTTGAGGTTGTCGAGGACCAGATGGACCTTGCGCGCCCGGGCATAGCCACGGCGAAGCAGCCGCAGGACAAAACCGACGAAGTTGGTTTTGGTCCGCCGCTCGGTGCCCTGCACGAGGCGTCTATTGCCCCGGGGCTCGACGGCGACAAAGAGGTTGCAGGTGCCGGCACGTTCGTATTCATAATTTTCCCTCACCGGCACGTCGGGTTTCGCCGGTAGCGGCTTGCGTGCCGGGCGCAGCAACTGTTTGGCTTTCTCGTTCACACAGATGGTGGGCTCGCGTGGATCGTGCGGGCGGGCGTAGAGCTCCAGCAGTTCGTACATACAGACGTGATACTCCCGGGTCAGTTCGCCGATGCACCACATCAGTTTGCGCCAGGGCTTGAGGAGGTTTTTTTTAGAATCCGCCGAATGGTCTCCCGGCTGATCGTCTTCATCTTGGGGTGGCGGCGTGCGTGCTCGGTGAGCAGCGCCACCGTCCAGCGGCTCGCTCCTGGGGGCGGTGTCGAGCAGGCCAGCGCCGTCACTTGCGCCTCGACCTCCCCTTCGTACCACTTGGGCTTGCCGGGGCGCGCCTCATCGTGCAAGGCGTACTCCAGCCCACCCTTCAGATACGCCGCACGGGTGCGCCACACGGCGGTACGCCCCACGTTGAGCAGCTCCATGATGCTCCGCTCGGGCACCTGGCGGTCGAGCGCCGCCAGGATATGGGCCCGATTGAACTCCCGAGCCCGATGCAGCCCTTTGGAACGAAACTCATCCACGATCCGACGCTCCCGCTTGCTCAGCCGCAGTTCTGTCTGTCGCATGTCTGTTGCCTCCGAGTGGAATAGACAGGCATAATTATAACGTTTCGTTATTTACGTGTCATGATACTAGTTTCTTTCACTGTCCTTGTAGTTGAGTGCGCTCAGCTGTTCTGAGACTAGGCCGATCAGGAACACTAGGACGGATGTGACAAACAGCAGGGCGCTCATGTTGGTGAACCGGCCGGCAGTCAAATAGGTATAAAGGTAGTGCCCCATGCCTAACAGGAAGAAGACCACGCTTACGGGGACGAACAGCTTAAGTGGCGAATACAGTGTGCCGACCTTAAAAATGATGAGCAAAAACCGGAAGCCATCGCGGAAAAGGCGGATATGGCTTTTCCCGATGCGCGGCTTGGCGGTGATCGGGATATAGACGACGCTGTAGCCAGCGCGGAAAAAACTCATCGTTATTGTGGTCGGATAGGAAAAGCCATTGGGAAGGAGATAAAGAAACTTTCGGAACTTGTCGGCGCGCACGGCGCGAAATCCAGAAGTGAGGTCGGGGATACGGCGCCCGGTCATCCAGCTGGCCAAGCGGTTATAAAACCCATTGGCCGTGGCTCGGTGCAGACCTGCGTGCGATCCTTTCGACCGTGCGCCGACAACCATGTCGTAGCCTTCGTCCAGCTTTGCCAGCAGTCGCTGGATATCTCTAGGTGTGTGTTGCCCATCCGCGTCCAGGAATATCAGCGTCCTTCCCCTTGCGACTCTTGCCCCGTGTTTCACAGCGGCGCCGTTTCCCATCGGGTAGGGGTGTGAAATCACATGGATGTCGTGACTACGGCAAACATCGATTGTGCCATCGGTGGAGCCATCATCAATCACAAGTATTTCAATGTTTGGGCATTCCTGTCGCAATATCGGCAGGATCTCACGCAGGCCATCGGCCTCGTTTCTTGCAGGGAGGATGGCTGTTATCTCCGGATCCATTAGGTGCTCTGCGGCTCTGGTGTAGAGAGGCTGTTGTTTCATGCGCCGAGGAGTCGGCGCTCCTTATGCTACCGAGTATAGAGCATGAACGCCGTGTCGGGCACTTCGAGACTGGCTAGATGATGCGGGATCATACGCCTCGGAGCAGCGGCCCTGATCGCGGCAGTCCATCGTCCGCTGTGTCCCTGGGCAGACGCCGATTTCGACAAACTATGCTTTCTGCCTGCGGGGGCTCCAGGTTCGCATCCGGAAGTTGTGCCAGTGTCCTGGAGAGAGCCATGATCTGTGCGGTGTGCCGGTCGAAAAAGTTGTGTGATTTCAGATATCGCAGCTGGACGCCCGCATCGCGGTAGCGATACATGGCGATGAGTAGATTGATTGGATTTAGGCGGTACTGAAGGATGTTCGGACTGACCTGGACCACCCTTTCAAAGGCGGCTTTGCCGCCTTTGAAATTTTCCGACTTGTTGATAAGGAACGAGCCGTGTACGGTGAACACATCTGAGAATTGCCGCCGTGTCGACGGCGGCGTGCGATTTGCGAAAGCGCTCTGGAAAATGGTCATCATCTGGCGATTGTTGATGGCACACCGTGTTTGCTGGCAGGACTGCAGCTGCTCGAGGCCGGTGGCCGCGCTGGGTGTGATCGGATTCTGCGCAAGCTTCAGGCGTATGCTACGGATCCATCAGGGATTTATCGCATTGCCGATCTTGGACGAGAAGATGACCAGGGCGACGTCCGGCATGATGCTGGTCCTGTTGAGCTGTGAGGTCCGCTCAAGATATCTGTATGTTTGGTCAGTGAATTGGTGCTGCCCGGACAGTGCCAGGTTCGCGTAGACCAGTCCGTCCGCATATACCGACCGTGGTGGCCGTGGGAGATGTTGTGCTTCGCTAATCATCTGTTCGATGCCGTTGCTCTAGACCTCAGATCGCAGGAATGTGACCGCCGACAGTGCGGCGATGAGAGGCACGAGTGCTACCCGCCGGAATTGCAGGATCCTGGGAGCATAGCCTGTGCTCGGCAGCGCGTAGCAGGCTGGCAGAAGGATCCCGTAGTCGGCTAGGTAGTTGCGGTGCTCGAACGCGATTTCGAGCGGCAATACGGTGGATTCCAGGACTTGGCCGGCGAAGAACCAGAGTATCCCTAGGCTTAGGACCGGCGCGCGCCGCCGCACGGCGAACCCGGTAACCAACAGCGTCACGATGAACACGACCAACGGAATCGACCAGATGGCGGTTGAGCCGTTCCATCCCGCCCAGAAGCGGTGGAAAGTTGCGCGTGACAACCAGCATCCTATGCGGCGGTGCGGATGTTCCCATGCCGGGACCGGCCAGGTTGCATTTCAACTTGTCACTGTTTCTCACTATCTTTGTAATTCGGTGCGCTGATCTGTTCAGATACCAGGCCAATCAGAAATACCACGATCGATGTGACCCACAGCAGCGCGCTCAAGGGTAGGGTAATATTAGGACAGATCCTAGTCGATGGATCGGTCTGGACCTGCCGAAGGCGGCGCCAGTTGCCCGTTATTCATTCAGCAGGGAAAGACGCCTTCTGGACTCTTGCAGCGACATGCCTGCTGCCGGCAGCGGCAGATTCCTGTCCGGGAACCGCGCGAGATTCTGGCGCAGCACCATGATCTGCTCGTTGTGCCGATGGAGCGGATCAGCCGTCACGAGCGCGGCAAGTTGCGAATGCGCTTCACGGTACAGCCCCATGGCGATCAGCAGATTCGTAAGATTGATCCGGTACTGTAGCTGGCCCGGGTCAATGCGCACTGCCTTCTCGAAGACCACTCTTCCGTCCGGGAAGTCATCCAGTTTGTTGATCAGGAAACTTCCATAGATAGTGAGCATATCCGCGTGTTGCTGCGTAGTGTGGTACAGGAGCGGATTATGGAACGCGTCGCCGAAAAGCACTGTCATTTGGCTGTCGCTGATCGTGCATGAACGCTGCTGACAGGCTTGCAGCTGCTTCAGGCTGGCAATTGTGCTCGGTGTGACCGGGGCGTAGCGCAGTTTCTGTCCGATTGCGGCGACCCAGTCCGGATCGATCCTGTCACCATGCTTGCTGGCGAAGTAAATGAGGCCGACGTCTGCCATGATGCCTGAGGTATCGAACCTGGCTGAGCGTTCGAGATAGTGATACGCACGTTTGGTGAATTGCTGATGTCCATCGAGCGCGAGATTGACGCAAATCCGGCCGGCGTCGTACAGAGATTGGGGCGAGTCCGGATGGAAGCGCGCTTCGGTGATGGCCTCCTCGAAACTGCTGCTCCAGTTTTCCGATCGCAGGTAGGTGATGGAAAACAGCATGCCGATGAATAGTGCGAGCGCCACTCTCCGCAACGCTAGCGTTGCGACCATATGGTCCGTATCCAGGAGTACGTAGCACAGTGGCAACAGAATGCCGTAATCGGCAAGATAGTTACGGTACTCGAACGCGATTTCCAAGGGCAATACCGTAGACTCCAGGATTTGACCCGTGAAAAACCAGAAGATGCCGAAACTGATTAAAGGTGCGCGCCTCCGGACCATCACAGCGGTTCCAAGAAGCGCCACGATCAGGGCAATTGACGCCAGCGTGGCAGGCGGCTGCAGCAATCCGCGGGAGATGGCGATATTGTCGTGATAAAGACCGAGCTGGTTCAGAGATGGGACGTAGATCAGGCGCAAATAGAACGCGATTACTCGCGCCTCGGTCAGCACACGCTGTAGCGGCGTGAAGGTACGGAAAACATATCCACCGAAAAACGTGCCAGGGTCAGATGCCATCCAGATCAGGCCGCCGAGGGCTGGCAGTACGAGGAACAGCAGAAAGAACCATTGAACCGTCCGATCGAACCTGCCGTCCTGGGTTCGAAACCTGAAGACGCAAGCCTCGATGACGAGCATGTACACAGGCAGCAGTGCCCCGCTTTCCTTGCTGAGCAGCGCCAGAAGACCGAACCCCACGACGCCAGTCAGCATGAGTCCGAGGCCTTTGTGGCGGTTCCACAGCCGCCACCTGCCCCAGAGAAAAAAACATAAGCCAGCGATCGTAAACAGGGTCGAAAGGCTGGTCATGCGTTGCACGACGTACAGAACGGCAGTGAAATTAAGCGGATGGAGTAGCCACGCCGCACTTGCGGACAGAGCGATCCAGTAGACTTGACGTTCGGACATCCCAGGTCTATGGATGTGGCGGTAGGCGTTCAGCAGCTGGCTTCCGAGAACGAAAAGTCCGATCCCGTTTGCGAGATGGATGATCAGGTTTACCAGTTTGAATGAGAATGGTTTGATTCCGAAGAAGTAATAATTCAGGGCAAAAGTCAGCATGCTGATCGGCCGGCGGAGGATACCGGCTTGCGAAGAGAAGCTCGCGCTCCACAGCGAGCTCCATGTCAGCGTGTGGATATGAAGCTGAGTGTTGTTCAGGATGTTGGAAAAATCATCAAAGATGAAACCGCCCGAAAGACCTGGATAATAGGCGGCGAAGGCCAGCACCAGAACGGCCACGATCAGTACCAGGCGTACAGCTTGGCTCTGTGCGATCCGCGCCGCTATTCTGGCGTCCGCGCGAAGCGGGATGCGAAGGACCCGGCGAAGTTCGGCTAGGTTCAGTTTCATGGGTATGCCCCGACGGGATACGCGCGAATTCGGCCTGCCTTGCGCGACTGGTTCTGACTGGACAGTGGCAGAGTCGGCCGTCGACCTGGCAATTTTGTCATCACCGGCAGTTTGCCGGCAGATAGCCCTGTGGCAAGGTGGTCTGGCCAGAGGGGTTCTGGGTTTTGCCAAAAGCCTGGACTGTTCCATAACCACATTCCCAGGCGATCCCCCCGCCGACGCCGGTGATCGGAACAAGTGTGAGGACTGACCCGTTGGCCGTCGGCACTCCGCCCAGGGAGTGATTGTAGGTAATGGTAATTATGCCGGTGCCGCCGGCAACAGCGACCGACTGGACATATTGGCCGGAGATGCTGGCCGCTGCAGGCAGGTTATAGGCATTGTTGGTGCCCGTTGGCAGCGAGTCCTGCTCATCATATGTTTCTGCCACGGCCAGCTGTACTGGTCCAGCAAGGCTCAGCCCCTCCGCAACCTTCGCGCGCACAATAAAGTACAGATAAGAGGGAATGGCAATGGCGGCAAGTATGCTGATGATCGTCACGACGATCATCAGTTCGATCAAGGTAAATCCTTGCTCGTGACTTGACATGGTAGGCCCCGAATCGGCCGATTAAAGTGGAAACGCCCCGCATGCGGGGCGTTTCCGGGTGCATCTCTATAGCGACCTGATGGTACTATCGGCAGTTCGCCGGCAGGTACTTGGCAGGTACTGAGGATGTCGGGAGCGCGGGACCGGTAAATCCCACCGGTGCCGACGCATCGCCACAGACCCACGTGATGCCCCCGCTGTTTATATACGGGGTAAGGTACAAGACCGTGCCATCCGCGGTTGGCGAACCACCCAGGTTGGCGCCATATGTGATTTCGACTTCACCGTTACCCCCTAGCGCGTCAACCTGCGTGACGTATGTCCCTTTGATGTTGGTATCTAGGGGGAGGCCATAGCTATTAGTGGATACCGTGTTACCAACGGTCGGGAACTGACCGTTGCTCTGGTAGGTTTCGGCCACTGCAGTTTGCGCGCCATCCGCCAGGCTGAGTCCTTCGGTGATCTTTGCCCGGATAATGTAGTCCTGGTACGCTGGGATCGCGATGGCAGCCAGGATGCCGATGATCGCCACGACGATCATCAACTCGATCAGCGTAAAGCCCCTTTGCAGTTTATTCATAAAACCTCCAGTTCAAGTTTTTCTATACGGCCGTCACTCCGGGAAAAAACCAGCCCAGCGTTTACTCCAGCCGTGCTTGCATGGCGCCCTGGTGTTCTCTCTAGCTATGCCACCGGGCCGATGCTTTCCCGGATCTCCGACCCACCAAGAATAAGTAGCAGACGATCGACACAAGGTCAAAATGCTCATTTCCCGTGACTCGCCGTGCCACTTCTATCGGAGAGATAAAGTGCATAATTCATACCATCCGTCCCGGGTTTGCCGCGGAGACAGGTTTGTCGTGGATTTTCCTTGATGAACAAGGTTTTGCTTGCACCAACGGGGATGGCTATTTTCAGTACCTCCGGTTTTGTCCAGAATTTTGGCGCGCCGTATTGCGGCAGTGAGTGACGCTTTTCGGCGATCTGGTTGATAACGCGTTCAGATATTGACCGACCGGTGGTACAAAGCGGAAGGCGACCGGCATGCCCACGTTTGCGGTGCATTTTCAGTCGATGCCGAGCTTCTCGAGTTTATACCGCAGGGCGCGGAAGGTGATGCCCAGAAGCTTGGCGGCCGCAGTCTTGTTCTGGTTGGTGCGATCCAGGGCGTCACGGATGGCGGATTCCTCGACGCGCGCCAGGTATTCCTCGAGAGACTCGTCTCCGCCCAATTCATTGGGCGTGCCGGCAACGTCTTTGGCGGCTGCGCTTTCCGGCAGCTGCAGGTCGGCTGCCGTGATCTCGCTGCCGTCGCACATGGTCAGGGAGCGTTCCAGGATATTCTCGAGTTCCCGTACGTTGCCGGGGAAGTCGTAGCGGGACAGTGCCTGAAGCGCCTCGCCCGAGAGCTTCGGGGATGTGTTTTCCATGCCTGCCGTGAGTTTGGCGCTCAGGTGTTCCGCGAGCACAGGGATGTCTTCGGGCCGGTCGCGCAGGTTCGGTATGGCCAGCTCGATCACGTTGAGGCGGTAGTACAGGTCCTGGCGAAATTTGCCTTCACGCACCAGGCTATGAAGATCGCGATGTGTGGCGCTCAGAATGCGTACGTCCACGCGCAGCTCGCTCTGGCTGCCCACGGGACGCACGGTTCTTTCCTGAATCGCACGCAACAGCTTGACCTGCATGGGAATCGGCAGATCGCCGACCTCGTCGAGGAACAGGGTGCCGCCGTCGGCGGCCTTGAACAGACCCTCCTTGTCCTGTACCGCCCCGGTGAAGCTGCCCT
>JAJYDT010000016.1 GCA_021777335.1 Pseudomonadota bacterium
CGCCGTTCTCGATGGTCACCGAGCTCGCCCCGAGCAGCGCGCCACCGTCCACTTTCTTGCGAAATGGCCACATGTCTTCGTCCTGCTACCGCCTCATCATCCCGCGTTGTCGCGACTGCGCCGTCCGGTGCGCGCGGTAGCCGCGGGTGGTAACGCCGGCGGCTCCCGGTGACCAGCGGTGTGAGGACGCGCGAGCGCATGCAGCGTGCGCAGGGTTGCAGCCGGGATCCGGGTCTTCAATGAGCGATCCATGCCGTCAAGGCCCGCGCACGCGATCACCAGACGCCGTCTTCCGAGATCCGTGATCTCAACGAGCGCTGAGCGCCGGTCAAACGGATGCGTCCTCAGGGTGACGAGCTCCGCCCGTACCATGTCCTGCAGCAGGCTCGTCGTGTACGGTTTCGTGACGTGCAGTCGTTCACTCAAAGCACCCACGGTGCAGGTTTTTCCGTCACTGATCTCAAGAAGTGCCCGGAACTGCGGAAGCGTCAGGCCGGCATCGGCAAGCAGCAACGACGCCTGCCGCTCCAGCAGGCGTGCCGTCTCGATCAGATCGATCACGAAGAGAGATTGTTTCATACAATAATTAGTACACAAAGGTAACTAAATAGTCAAGGAGTCGATGGGCCGGCAGAACGGGTGTCCGTGCGCAGGCAAGGCGGATGAGTCAGTGTCTGGCGGAAGGCCGTCTGGAACCGGGGCTGGTGGCTTGAGCCATCCACGGGTTATGGCGCAAGGCGTGTGAGCCTGAACCCCGTACGGTCACACTCGAGCACACTGCCCTGTTCGTACCAGTCGCCGAGCACGATCCGACTCGCCTCCGCGCCATCGAGCACGAACCGATGATGGGCCGGCCGATGGGTATGACCGTGGATCAGGCAGCGGACCGAGTATTCCTGCATCATCTGTCGGACCGCGTCCTGATTCACATCCATGATGTCCGCGGGCTTCGCGCTCGTCGCATTCTTGCTCAGTTCACGATACTGCTGGGCCATGGCGATCCGTTCGGGGACGGTCTTTTCAAGAAACGCGCTGATCCAGGCCGGTTGCCGGATCTGGGCGCGGAAGCGCTGATACTCGACATCGTCTGTGCAGAGGATATCCCCGTGCGTGAGCAGTGCGGGGGCCCCGGCGAGTTCCGTAGGGAAGGGATCCGGCAGCAGCTGCGCACCTGTGGATGCTGCAAAGTGCGGACCGATCAGAAAGTCGCGGTTCCCGTGCATCAGGAACACCGGAACTCCCGCATCCGTTAACGCCTGGAGACCCTGGATGATTGGACGAAGCGAGGGATCGGAAATTGCTTCGTCGCCGATCCAGTACTCGAACAGGTCACCAAGGATATAAAGCGCGGACGCTGTAGGAGCACGATGTTCGAGGAAGGAGCAGAAAAGATGCACGATTGCCGGACGCGTCGGCGACAGATGCAGGTCCGAGATAAGAAGGTCGGTCACGGCGTCTGCCGGGCGCTCGGAAGGGACCGCGATGCGGATGACCACCAAGTGCGAGACCCTTGTTCGCAAAATCCCGGAGGTTTCGGCAGGGGGTAGCCCAAGTTTTCCCGAATCATGAATCCGATCGTTTATCGATAGTGGTTGGGGATGGTGAAACTCTACACCGGATGCGCTTTGCGGGGAAATCCGGTGCGCAGGCCCGTGTGATGCAGGGGTTGCTGTCCGTTCAGGCCAGGGGCGGTCGCGCTCATATTGTGACCGGGCCAGAACCGCACACGTCCCGCGCCGGGTTTCGCTCCCTGGCGCCATGATAGCGTAATACGCGTGCCCATCGGTGGTTACCGCCGGTCACCCGGAGCCCGGTCTTGATGTCTACGGCGTGACGGTGGTTTCTACTGATCGGTCCACGCGCGATTGATCACGATATCCGTGACCGGCACGTTCTGGTGCCCCTGCGTGGTCTTGGTGGCTACCCCCTTGATCCGTTCCACGACCTCCATGCCTTCCGTGACGTGCCCGAACACGCAATAGCCCCAGCCGTCAGGGGTGGGGCTTGAGTGATTGAGAAAATCATTGTCCACGACGTTGATGAAGAACTGCGCGGTGGCCGAATGCGGGTCATTGGTGCGGGCCATGGCAATTGTCCCTCGTTTGTTGCGCAACCCGGTGCGCGCCTCGTTTTCTAGCGGGGGCCGGGTCGGCTTCTGTTTCATGCCGGGGGTGAAACCTCCACCTTGAATCATGAAATTGTCGATCACGCGATGAAATATGGTGCCATCGTAGAATCCGTCGCGCACATACTGCAGGAAATTCGCGACCGTTTTCGGGGCCCGCTCGGTTTCGAGATCGAGCACGATCAATCCCTCGCTTGTTTCTAGGTTTACCATGGTGTGTCGCGTTGTCCCTGTGGGTGGAGAGTCGAGGGACATTGTCCATCAGTCGGGGGACTCCTGCAACGAGCGGCGTTTTCAGCGCGCTGGGCTTTGCGATAACATCCGCGCATGAGCGGCACAGGCGTCACTACCCGTTTTGCCCCGAGCCCGACCGGGGATATCCACATCGGCAACGCCCGTACCGCGCTGTTCAGCGCATTGCTCGCGAGGCGCCATGGGGGCCGGTTTCTGCTGCGCATCGAGGATACCGACCGCGAACGCAGCCGCGCCGAGCACGTGGGCGCCCTGATCGAGGATCTCCGCTGGCTCGGGCTGCGCTGGGATGCGGGACCCGGATGTGGGCCCAAAGGCGCCGATACCGTGTATTTCCAGTCAAACCGCGGGGCGCTCTATCAGCGTTATTTTGAGGACCTTGCGGCGCGGGAGTTCGCCTACCCCTGTTTCTGTACGCCGGCCGATCTTGAGCGGGAACGCACGCGCCAGCGCGGTGATGCGCAAGCACCACGATATTCGGGCCGGTGCCGGGGGCTCACTGCGGGCGAGCGGCGCGAACGGCTGGAGCGCGAGCCAGCGGCCCTGCGTTTTGCGGTGGCGGGTACGGGTACCCTTGGGTTTGACGACCTTGTGCGCGGTCCCCAGACGTTCCGGGTGGCGGATATCGGGGATTTTGTCATCCGCCGTTCCGATGGTACCCCGGCCTTTTTTTTCAGCAACGCGATCGACGATGCGCTGATGAACGTGACGCACGTCCTGCGGGGCGAGGACCACCTGGCCAATACGCCCCGCCAGATCATGATCCTGCGCGCACTCGGGCTGCCGGTGCCGCACTACGGGCACCTCGGGCTGGTCGTGGATGAGCATGGCGCACCGCTTTCGAAGCGTCGTGGCGATGTCTCGCTGCGCGCGTTGCGTGCGCGGGGCTATCTTGCCGATGCGGTTGTCAACTACCTGGCGCGGCTGGGGCGCAGCGGAATCGATGAGGGTCTGCGGGATCTCGATGACCTTGCGCGGGGTTTTGAGGAGCATGCACTGGCCCGCGGACCGGCGCGTTTTGACGAGCGTCAGCTGCACCACTGGCAACGCCAGGCGCTTCAGAAGATCGACGCGGCCGGTCTCTGGGGCTGGCTGGACGAAGAGACGCGAGCACGCGTGCCCGCTGACCAGCGCGAGGCGTTCCTCCGCATGGTACGCGGTAACATGTCCGATCCTGTCGCGGCACGGCAGCTGGCACACATCCTTTTTTCTGATGTCTTTGATATGGCCGAGGATGCGCAGCGCGCCATCGATACTGCCGCGGAGCGATTTTTCTGCCGCGCGGTCGACGCGGTGGATCAGTGCGGTACCGATTTTGCGTGCCTGCGAAGGGTGCTCATGGATAGCACCGGTCTGCGCGGTCACGCACTGTTCGCGCCCCTGCGCGCGGCCGTGACCGGTGGCCTCGAGGGCCCGGAGATGGCGCAGCTGCTCCCCATGATGGGTGCGCAGCGGGTGCGGGAACGGCTGCTGCGCCGGTGCCACGGGTGACCGATGCTCAAGATCTATAACACCCTCACACGGACCAAGGAACCGCTCGTGCCGATCGAGACCGGGCATGTCCGCCTGTATGTCTGTGGCATGACCGTGTACGACCTGTGCCATCTCGGTCATGCCCGGGTCATGGTGGCTTTCGATGTGGTCGTCCGCTATCTCCGGTCGCGCTTCCGCGTGACCTATGTGCGCAACATCACGGACATCGACGACAAGATTATCGCGCGTGCACTGGAGCGCGGCGAGCCGATTGACGTTTTGACTCGCCGGTACATCGATGCCATGCATGAAGACGAGCGCGCACTCGGTGTGCCGCCGCCGGACCACGAGCCACGCGCGACCGCTCATCTGCCGGCCATCATCGCGATGATCGGGACGCTCATTGACAAGGGCTACGCCTACAGGGCGGATTCGGGGGATGTCTACTACCGGGTGCGCGCTTTTGCCGGCTATGGTGCCCTTTCCGGAAAATCGATCGATGACCTGCGCGCGGGCGCACGCGTCCAGTCGGGTGAGGGCAAGGAGGATCCGCTGGACTTCGCCCTCTGGAAGGCGGCAAAGCCGGAAGAGCCCGCATGGTCGTCACCCTGGGGGAAGGGTCGCCCGGGCTGGCATATCGAGTGTTCCGCCATGTCCATCGAGTGCCTTGGGACCCATTTTGACATTCACGGCGGCGGGCCTGATCTCAAGTTCCCGCATCATGAGAACGAGATCGCCCAGAGCGAGGCCGCGACCGGTGAACGTTTTGTCAATCTCTGGATGCACAATGGCCCGGTCGATGTGGACCGTCAGAAGATGTCCAAGTCGCTTGGCAACTTCCTGACCATCCGGGACGCGCTTGCGCGTTACGACGCGGAGACGCTGCGTTATTTCCTGCTCCAGAGCCACTACCGCAGCCCGCTCGACTACTCCGAAAAGGCGCTCACTGCCGCCAAGACGTCACTTACGCGTCTTTATGCGACGCTGGAGGGAGTAACGCCAATGGCGGGCGCGGCCGGGGCCGACCACGAGCAGCGCTTTCTGGAGTCCATGGACGATGATTTCAACACCCCGCTGGCGCTGTCGGTATTGTTCGATCTCGCGCATGAGATTCACAAGTCCGGCAAGGACAGCGCACAGGCGGCGGCGCTCGCGTTCCGTCTGCACCGTCTTGGCGGTCTGCTCGGCCTGCTGGGGCGTCCCCCGGCGGCGTTTCTGCGCTCTGGTGGCGCCGAGGTGCTCCCCGAGGTCGAGATCGAGCGCCTGATCGCCGAGCGTGACCTGGCCCGGGGTGAGCGCCGGTTTGCGGATTCTGACCGCATCCGCGAGGAGCTTGGCCGCCGCGGCGTGATCCTGGAGGATGTGGCTGGTGGTGGTACACGCTGGCGGCGGCGGTAGTTTTTGGTGGATAATTGCCGCAACAGATGGCCCATTCTTGCCGCGCTGCTATTGACCGTGGTGCGCGTTGTCAGTACCGTCTTGGTTTTCGCTTGCCGGGCGCAAAGCGTCTGGGCAGGCGCGTAGGTCAGTTGGAGCGCGATCCGTGGAACTCACTGGTGCAGAGATCTTTGTTCGGGCCTTGAAGGACGAGGGCGTGGAGTATGTGTTCGGCTACCCCGGGGGCGCGGTTCTGCACATTTATGACGCGCTTTACAAGCAGGAGGCGGTCAAACACATCCTGGTGCGCCATGAGCAGGGAGCGGCGCATGCCGCCGATGGCTATGCCCGTTCGACCGGACGTCCCGGGGTGGTTCTTGTGACCTCGGGCCCGGGGGCTACCAATGCCCTGACCGGGATCGCCACAGCCTACATGGATTCCATCCCGCTCGTGGTGTTCACCGGGCAGGTCATGACGTATCTGATCGGCGATGATGCCTTCCAGGAGGTCGATGCGGTCGGGATCACGCGACCCTGCGTCAAGCATAACTTCCTGGTGAAGGACGTGCGGGATCTCGCGATGACCGTCAAGAAGGCGTTTCACATCGCATCCACCGGTCGTCCGGGGCCGGTCGTCGTCGACATTCCGAAGGACGTGACGGCGCAACGGGCGGAATATCTCTACCCGAAAAAGATCTCCATGCGCTCGTATACGCCTGTGTGCGCGGTCGATGACGAGCAGGTCGGGCGTGCCGCCAAGCGGCTGCTTGAAGCCAAGCGGCCGGTCGTATACGCGGGCGGAGGGGTGATCCTCAGCAACGCATCGAAGGCGCTCACGGAGCTCATCCGCGGGCTCGGATACCCGTGCACGAATACGCTGATGGGACTTGGCGCCTTCCCGGCGACTGATCCGTTGTTCCTCGGCATGCTCGGGATGCACGGTACATACGAAGCGAACCTGGCGATGCACGAGTGCGACGTCATGCTGGCGATCGGCGCCCGCTTCGATGATCGTGTGACCGGGGACCTGGATAAATTCGCGCCCAACGCGTGCATCATTCACGTTGATGTGGACCCGGCGTCGATCTCGAAGAACGTGACCCCGGAGATTCCGATCGTCGGAGATGCCGCCGAGGTTCTGAAGCGGCTCGCGAAGGCGCTCAAGTCGTTGAATCAGCGCCCCGATGAGGCCGCGCTCAAGGCATGGTGGCGCCGCATCAACGAGTGGCGTGCCGTGGACTGCCTGCGCTACGACCGCGGAAGCGGTGTCATCAAGCCGCAGTTCGTGGTGGAGAAGCTGTACGAGCTCACGAAGGGAGAGGCGTTCGTGACCTCGGATGTGGGACAGCACCAGATGTGGGCTGCACAGTTCTACAAGTTTGACGCGCCACGGCGCTGGATCAACTCGGGCGGGCTGGGCACCATGGGCTTCGGCCTGCCGGCGGCCATGGGTGTGCAGATCGCGCATCCCGGGAAGCCGGTTGCGTGTGTGACCGGTGAGGCCAGCATCCAGATGTGCATCCAGGAGCTGTCGACCTGCAAGCAGTACGATCTTCCCATCAAGGTGCTCAACCTGAACAACCGCTACATGGGCATGGTGCGCCAGTGGCAGGAGTTCATTTACCAGGGCCGCTACTCTCATTCGTACATGGACGCGCTGCCGGACTTCGTGAAGCTGGCCGAGAGCTATGGACATGTGGGGATCCTTGTGGACAAGCCGGGGGATGTGGAGGGCGCGCTCAGAGAGGCGTTTGCCATGAAAGACCGGCTGGTCTTCATGGACTTCATCACGGACCAGACGGAAAACGTTTACCCGATGATCGAGGCTGGAAAGGGCCACCATGAGATGCGCCTGTCTCCCGAGAAGGGCGCCGCTTCGGTGGAGCGCGAACTGGCCTGACCATGCGCCATATCATTTCGATCCTGCTCGAAAACGAGGCTGGCGCGCTGTCGCGTGTTGCCGGACTTTTTTCGGCAAGAGGGTATAATATCGAATCGCTGACGGTTGCGCCGACAGACGATGCGACTTTGTCCCGTATGACCTTGGTGACACGTGGTTCGGAAGACGTCATCGAGCAGATCATGAAGCAGCTGAACAAGCTCATCGACGTGGTCCAGATCGTGGATCTCACCGAGGGCGCCCATATCGAGCGTGAGATGCTGCTCGTAAAGGTGTGTGTGAACGGAAAGGAGCGGGAGGAAGTGGCGCGCCTCGCGGGTATTTTCCGGGGACGCATTATCGACGTGACGGAGACCACATACACGATTGAACTGACCGGCGCCGCGGACAAGCTGGATGCCTTCGTCAAGACCCTTGGATCGTCCATCATCCGCGAGGTGGTCCGTTCGGGCGCGATCGGAATTGCCCGTGGCGAACGCTCGTTGCATCCCTGAGGCCAAAAGTGGTCCGCATTGCTCAAGAAAACGGAGAGGTGAATGAAGATCTTTTACGATAAGGATGCCGATCTGTCGGTGATTCGTGGCAGGAAGGTGGCCATCATCGGCTACGGTTCCCAGGGGCATGCCCATGCACACAATCTCAAAGACAGCGGGGTTGCGGTGACGGTGGGATTGCACGAGGGTTCGGCGTCATGGTCCAAGGCGGAACATGCCGGGTTCAAGGTGCTGCCCGTGGCCGAAGCGGTGGCGCAGACGGACGTCGTCATGATTCTTGCGCCGGACGAGCATCAGGCCCGGATTTACGACGAAGCGATCGCACCGAACCTGAAAAAGGGCGCGGCACTCGCATTTGCGCACGGTTTCAACATCCATTTCGGCCGGATCGTGCCGCGCAAGGATCTGGACGTCTTCATGGTTGCGCCGAAAGGACCGGGTCATCTCGTGCGCTCGACTTTTACGCAGGGTGGTGGTGTGCCGTGTCTGATTGCTCTTCAGCAGGACGCGTCAGGGAGTGCCCGTCCGCTTGCCCTGTCGTACGCCGCCGCGATCGGCGGGGGCCGTGCGGGGATCATCGAGACCAGTTTTCGCGAGGAGACCGAGACGGACCTGTTCGGGGAACAGGCAGTGCTCTGCGGCGGGCTCACGAGTCTGGTCCAGAGCGGTTTCGAGACGCTCGTAGAGGCCGGATATGCGCCCGAGATGGCGTATTTCGAGTGCCTCCATGAACTGAAGCTCATCGTTGACCTCATGTATGAAGGAGGACTCGGGAACATGAGATACTCGATCTCGAACACCGCCGAGTACGGGGATCTGACGCGGGGGCCGCGGATCGTGAACGAGCAGACCAAGGCGGAGATGCGTAAGATCCTGAAGGAAATCCAGTCGGGCGAGTTTGCGCGCGAATGGGTGGCCGAGAACGAGACTGGCGGCCGCCGTTTCCCGGAACTGAGAGCGAAGGCCGCCCGCCATCCGATCGAGGAGGTCGGTACGAGGCTGCGTGACATGATGCCCTGGATCCGGGCCAACAAGATCGTCGACAAATCCAAGAATTGATCGACAGTTCATCCATGCCGGAGATCCTGGCACCAGGAAGGCATCCCCTGGTCGCGCGCGAGGGCTGGGGTCATATCGCGGTCTCTGTGACTGCGGCCGCTGCCGCATCCTGGCGGTGGGGACCGCTAGGCTCCGCGCCGTTTTGGTTCATCGCCTTGTTTGTGGTCCAGTTTTTCCGGGATCCTGTGCGGCCGCTGCCGCAGGGATCCCGTCTTGTCGTATGTCCGGCAGATGGACGGATCGTTGCGCTTGGACGGGCACACGACCCTTATCTCGATCGTCCCGCGCTGCGGGTCAGCATCTTCATGAACATATTCAACGTACATTCCAACCGTTCTCCGGTGGAGGGCCTTGTGCAGAAGCGCTGGTACCAGCCCGGGACGTTTGTCAATGCCGCGCTGGACAAGGCATCCGAACGGAACGAGCGCAACGCGTTGTGGCTGCGAACGGATTCGGGGGCGGACATCGTCGTGGTGCAGATTGCGGGTTTGATTGCGCGGCGTATACTCTGTTATGTCACCGAAGCGGCGCATGTTGAACGCGGCCAGCGTTACGGGTTTATCCGCTTCGGCTCCCGGGTCGACCTTTACCTCCCGGAAGATGCGGCGCTCCGCGTGGCGCTGGGAGACAAGGTCCATGGGGGACAGGACATCGTGGCGATGCTCGCTTGAGCCAGAGGTGATGATGGACGATAAACGCAAGGGCATCTATATTCTGCCCAACCTGTTTACAACTGCGGCGCTGTTCTCCGGTTTCTACGCGATCGTGCAGGCCATGAACGGCCACTTCCAGAATGCCTCGATCGCCATCTTCATCGCGATGGTGATGGATGGCCTGGACGGCCGTGTCGCCCGGTGGACACATACCGAGAGTGATTTCGGCGCCCAGTACGACAGCCTTTCGGACATGGTCTCCTTTGGACTGGCTCCCGCGCTCGTGGCGTATGAGTGGTCCCTGTCGTCCTTTGGCAATCTGGGCTGGCTGATCGCGTTCCTGTATGCGGCTGCCGCGGCGCTGCGGCTTGCCCGCTTCAATTCGCAGACACACGTCGACCGGCGGCTCTCCTTCCACGGCCTTCCAAGCCCCTCCGCGGCGGCCCTCGTGGCCGGTCTCGTCTGGATGTCACGGAGCTTCAGCCTGAGCGGTCCCGGCATGAGCGTGATTACGCTCGTGATCACGGTCCTTGCTGCGGCGGCAATGGTCAGCAATATCCGTTATCAGAGCTTCAAGCGTTTTGATCTGAAGGGACGGGTGCCGTTCGTTGCGATACTGGCGATCGTGCTGACCTTTGTCCTGGTTTCACTGAACCCCCCGCGCGTGTTGTTTCTCATGTTCCTGGCCTATGCGGCCTCAGGCCCCGTGACGGCAGTCGTGCGCCGACACCGCCGGGTACGGGAGAAACGGGCGATGGATTCGAAACGGGTGTGACGCGGCGCGCGGCGAAGCCGCCAGGCTGCGGCCCGGGTGCAGACCCGTCCAGGGTGCACACCCGGGTGTCCGTTGACGGCCAGCAGGCAGTCCGTACCGGATGGACCAGGATCCCGTGAAAAGCCCTCTCATCATCTTTGATACCACCCTCCGGGACGGTGAGCAGAGCCCGGGGGCGTCCATGACCAGCGATGAAAAGGTACGGATCGCAAAAGCCCTCGAGCGTCTGCGGGTGGATGTCATCGAGGCTGGGTTCCCCATCGCGAGCCACGATGACTTCGCTGCGGTCAAGGCGGTTGCCGAGGTGGTCAGAAACAGCACGGTGTGCGCGCTTGCGCGCGCGCTGGAGCGTGACATAGACCGGGCGGCCGAGGCTGTACGTCCCGCGCAGGCATCCCGCATACATACATTCATCGCGACCTCCCCGATCCATATGCGGGAAAAGCTGCGCATGCAGCCGGATGACGTCCTCCAGCAGGCGGTGAAGGCTGTACGGCACGCACGCCAGCTGTGTGACGACGTTGAGTTCTCCCCGGAGGATGCCGGCCGCTCCGATCCGGATTTCCTCTGTCGTATCATCGAGGCTGTGATTGGCGCCGGGGCCCGCACGATCAACATCCCCGATACGGTGGGTTATAATTTTCCTCACCAGTTTGGTGCCCTGGTCCGCGCCCTTATGGAACGGGTACCGAATGCGGACCAGGCGGTGTTCTCGGTGCATTGTCACAATGATCTCGGGCTCGCGGTCGCCAATTCCCTGTCCGCCGTGCTGAACGGCGCACGGCAGGTCGAGTGTACAATCAACGGTCTTGGCGAGCGCGCAGGTAATGCGGCGCTCGAAGAGGTCGTCATGGCGGTGCGCACGCGCCACGATCTGTTCGAGTGTGACACGCGCGTGGATACGACACAGATCGTGCCGACGAGCCGGCTGGTATCGACCATTACCGGGTTTGCGGTACAGCCGAACAAGGCGATCGTCGGAGCCAATGCATTCGCACATGAATCTGGCATACATCAGGATGGCGTCATCAAGCGACGTGAGACCTACGAGATCATGCGCGCGGAAGACGTCGGCTGGACCGCGAACCGCATGGTCCTCGGCAAGCACTCGGGGCGGAACGCGTTTCGCGTCCGCGCTGCCGAACTCGGGATCGAGTTCCGCTCCGACGCCGAGTTCAATGCTGTATTCGGGCGTTTCAAGGATCTCGCAGACAAGAAGCACGACATCTTCGACGAGGACATCCAGGCCTTGATAGGCGAGGGCGCGACTCGCCAGGTCGAAGAGGTATTCACGCTCCTGTCACTCAAGGTGTCGTCCGAAACCGGAAGACGGCCGCGAGCGGAGATCACACTCTCTCAGTCGGGTACGACGCAGACGGCAGTGGCGGAGGGCAGCGGACCGGTGGATGCGGCATTCAAGGCGATCGAGGCGATTGTCACAAGCGGTATCCAGCTTCAGCTGTATTCGGTAAACAGCATCACGAGTGGCACCGATTCGCAGGGAGAGGTCACGGTGCGCCTTGAGAAAGGCGGGCGGATCGTGAACGGCCATGGCGCAGACACCGATATTGTCGTGGCCTCCGTCAAGGCTTATCTCAACGCCCTCAACAAGATCATCACCCCCGTCGATCGGGCGCATCCACAGGCCAGCAAGGCCGTCTGAGGAGGCAGGTCGATGAGTCTCCTCGGTCGTATCGTGTCGGGGCCAGGCCTGCCGTGCGAAATTGACCGGGTCTTCTAGGAGACGCAATGGACGACAGCGTGCGACGGCACTATCTGGCGGCGATGTCCATCGAGGCATGGGAACGCCGCGAGTTGCCGCCGCAGACAGGTGATGCTCCCGGGGACGGGTCGCACGACGTGCCCCGTCTCGGCTGGACCGAGCTGGCGCGCGAGGTCTCGTCCTGCCGCCGCTGCCCGCTGCACACGGGACGCACCCAGACAGTTTTTGGCAGTGGTGATCCCAAGGCCTCCTGGATGTTCATTGGAGAGGCGCCTGGAGCGGAGGAGGACCGGCAGGGACAGCCATTCGTCGGGCGCGCCGGCCAGCTGCTGAACGCGATCCTGTTCGCTGCGGGACTCAAGCGAGAGGAGGTCTATATCGCGAATGTGCTTAAGTGTCGCCCCCCCGGCAATCGCGACCCGGGTGACGCCGAGGTCTGTGCCTGCGAGCCGTTTCTCGCCCGCCAGATCGAGCTCGTGGAGCCGCGTCTTATTGTCGCCATGGGCCGTTTTGCCGCACACAATCTTCTCAAGACCGACACGCCGCTCGCGCGCCTCCGGGGCCAGAGGCTGCAGTACCGGGGCCGGCCGCTCGTCGTCACCTATCACCCAGCGTATCTGCTCCGTAATCCGATCGACAAGCGCAAGGTATGGCAGGATCTTGTGCTTGCGCGCGCGGTAGCCGCGACGCCATGAGCCGGCTGCTGCGTACCCCGGGTGACCTGCTCCCATCCGGGGAAAACGTGTTCCGGATGCGCGCGATGCGTGAATCAGACCTGAGGTCGGTGATCCGGGTAGAACGCGAGGCTTACGATTTTCCCTGGACTGAAGGCATATTCCGCGACTGCCTGAGGGTCCGGTATTATTGCCGCGTTATCGAGAATTCTGACGGTCTCGTGGGCCACGGGGTGATGTCGATCGCGGCCGGAGAATGCCACCTGCTGAATATCTGCGTCCGGCCTGCGTACCAGCGTCGCGGCCTGGGCGGGCGGCTCGTGGTTCATCTGCTTGATATCGCGCGGCGGCGTCACGCCCGTACAGCACTACTCGAAGTGCGCCGTTCCAATCTCGGAGCGTACCTGCTTTACTCAAGGCTTGGTTTCAACGAGGCCGGCATTCGCCGCAATTACTATCCGGTTCGGCATGGGCGCGAGGATGCAATCTTGCTCGCGAAAGAGCTTCTCCTCCCCTAGCGTTACGCCCCTGCGGACTCGATGCGCGTCCTCTGGCTCTCGAGCTGCGTGAGCCGCCGCTTGAAGTCGGCGGCACGTCGGCGTTCCTCATCGATCACGGGCGCTGGTGCGCGCTCGACAAAGTTCTGATTCAACAGCTTCTGCTGTGAACGCTCAAGCTCCTGGAGTGTCTTGTCGATCTCCTTCGACAGCCGCGCGAGTTCCGCCTGCTTGTCAATGAGGCCCGCGAGCGGGATCAGGATCTTCAGGGAT
The DNA here is from genome assembly GCA_021777335.1 of Pseudomonadota bacterium. Classification (GTDB taxonomy): domain Bacteria; phylum Pseudomonadota; class Gammaproteobacteria; order Acidiferrobacterales; family Acidiferrobacteraceae; genus JAJYDT01. The sequence continues at coordinate 13,276 of JAJYDT010000016.1, forward strand.
CCGACGAGCGCGATGGCGGATTCCGGCGCCGCGGAGCCCACGGCGAGCCACTCTATCGACGATACCCGCGCCAGGGCCTGTATGTAGGGCCGGTGGCGGCCGACGTAGTCAATATCGTCCGCGGTCCCGCCCGAAAGCTGCACTGGCAGCATTCTTCCGGGAGGAACGCCCATCTCACCGCGGATGGTCCTGATCGCGTCAACGACTCTCATGAGCCAGGAGATCTCGCGATGTGCGCCAGGCGATATCCGGGCCTCATCAGGCTCCGGGTAAGGTTCAAGCATGATGCTTGCGCCGATGCGGCCCGATACCGGACGAAGCGCACACCATAAAGTCTCGGTGATGAACGGCATGACCGGGTGCAGCAGGCGCAGTATCGCATCAAGCACGTGCGCAAGGGTATGGCGCGTCCCACGAGCCGCCGCTTCGGAGACATCGGGCAGGCTGAGTGTGACCTTCGCGAGTTCCAGATACCAGCTGCAATACTCGTCCCAGACAAAGTGATACAGCGCTTGCGATGCAAGATCAAACCGGTAGTCAGCCAGGTTCTCGTGTATCTCGCGCTCGGTTTCCTGCAGTCGGCTTATGATCCATGTGTCAGCAACGGACAGATCGATCTCGCCGCCGTGTCCGCCACAATCGCGTCCTTCGGTATTCAGCAGGACATAGCGCGTCGCGTTCCACAGTTTGTTGCAGAAATTGCGGTACCCTTCGATCCGGCCGAGGTCGAAGTTGATATTACGTCCCTGACTTGCAAGGCTTGCAAACGTGAACCGCAACGCATCGACGCCAAACGCGGGGATACCTTTCGGAAACTGCCTGCGGGTCTCCTGCTCGATGCGCTGGGCCATTTGAGGCTGCATGAGCCCGCTTAGGCGTTTTGCGACGAGATTCTCCAGCGTTATGCCGTCGATCAGGTCAATCGGGTCCAGTACATTGCCGCGGGACTTCGACATCTTTTGGCCCTCGCCGTCGCGCACGAGCCCATGGATATACACCCGCCGAAACGGCACGTCACCCGTGAACTTCAGGCCCATCATGATCATCCGCGCTACCCAGAAAAAGATGATGTCAAAGCCTGTCACGAGCACGTCCGTTGGATAGAAGCGGCTCAGGTCCTCGGATTCGTCGGGCCAGCCGAGTGTAGAAAATGGCCAGAGTGCCGAGGAGAACCAGGTATCGAGGACATCCTCGTCCTGCTTCAGGAGGACGTCGGTGTGCAGACGGTGGCGATCGCGGACCTCCTGTTCGCTGTGCCCGACGTAGATGTGTCCGGAGTGGTCATACCAGGCGGGGATGCGGTGGCCCCACCAGATCTGCCGGGAGATGCACCAGTCCTGAATGTTGCGCATCCACTCAAAATACGTCTTGGCCCAGCTCTCGGGGACGAACTGCACGCGCCCGTCCTCCACCGCCCGTACCGCAGCCTCGGCCAGCGGCTGCACCCGCACGTACCATTGATCTGTCAGCAAAGGCTCGATGACCACGCCAGACCGTTCCCCCCGCGGAACCTTGAGCTGGTGAGGCTGCGTGTGATCGAGAAGCCCGTGCGCCGCAAGATCGGCGACGACACGCAAGCGCGCATCATCCCGCCCGAGCCCGTGATATGCGGATCCCGGCAGATCGATTCTTGCACTGGTGTCCAGCACGGTGATCAGGGGAAGATTGTGGCGTTTGCCGACCTCATAGTCATTGAAGTCGTGCGCGGGCGTGATTTTGACGCAGCCGGATCCGAATGCGGGATCCACATAGGTGTCGGCGATTACGGGGATGAGCCTGTCAGTCAGCGGCAGACGCACCTTTTGCCCAATCAGGGACGTATAGCGCGGGTCTTCCGGGTGGACCGCCACGGCGGCATCTCCGAGCAGCGTCTCGGGCCGGGTCGTGGCGACGACCACGAAGCCGCCCGCCACGAGCGGGTAGCGGATGTGCCAGAGATGACCTGCCTCTTCCTCAGCGGTCACCTCAAGATCGGACACGGCGGTCCCCAGGGCAGGGTCCCAGTTGACCAGCCGTTTGCCACGGTAGATGAGATCTTCGTCGTAAAGTCGCACGAATACGTCGCGCACGGCGCGCGACAGCCCAGGATCCATGGTGAAACGCTCGCGGCTCCAGTCAAGCGAGGCGCCGAGACGCCGCAGCTGCTCAGTGATGCGGCCGCCCGAGCGTTCCTTCCAGGCAAAGACCTCGTCAAGGAAGTGTGCGCGCCCAAGTTCGTGGCGGTGTTTGCCGGCTGCTTCAAGCTGGCGTTCGACCACCATCTGAGTGGCAATTCCGGCATGATCGGTACCCGCCTGCCATAAGGTCGCGTGCCCGCGCATCCGGTGATAACGGATCAGGATGTCCATGAGCGTGTCCTGAAACGCATGCCCCATGTGGAGACTGCCGGTCACGTTGGGCGGGGGGATCATGATGCAGAAGGGTTTGCCGTCAGGGTTTGGCGCAAAATAGCCGGCCCGCTCCCAGGACGCGTAGAGTTCGCGCTCGATCGTTCCGGGCTGATAACCCTTGCCGAGCGTATCGTCGGCGCCGCTCTTACTCATGGAGCATCCGGGTCTCCGTGTGCCTCATCGCCGGTCTCGTCGTGTGTCCCGGTCCGCAGCCATTCCTCGAATAGCAGGTGTTCGAGCAGCTCGATGGCCTGCGGTGAAAGCGCCGGACCGTTCGCGCCGATTCTTGTGTTGAATGTCTGCGCGGCGCGGCGTACGACGGCGGCGATGTGCGGCGCATCCGACGGCAGCATCGGAGGGTTTTCGGTAAGCGGGGGCGCAAGCACGATATCGCGCAGTACCGGGATGTCTTCATCCCAATGTTCCGGCTCATGTTCCGGCTCAGGCACTGCGGCTGCGGACGACGGGTGAACCACCATTTCCACAGGACCGGTAGTGTCCGTGTGGATCGCTGGCGACCCGGGAGGTCCAGGATCGTCCGCAGAGGCTGCGAGGTCGCGACCGAGGAGATCCTGGAGGGCGCGTACGACGTCCTCCAGGGTACGTTTCTCCGCGCGTACCTGACGCGCTTTTTCGGTCTGCTGGCCGCTTTTCACAGTCGGTGTACTTCCAGGGGATAGCCGCGGTCTCGGTAGAACCGGAAATGTGCACGCGACCGTTCCTTGTCTCCGGAGTCGGCCCCGACAATCTCCACCACCCGGTCGAACCGTGCAAAAAACGCGGGGACATCCGGGGTCAGAGGCACCAGGACGTCGTGCGCATCCTCGGGTGGTTCGCCCCAGCCGATCAGTACCGGTGGGGAGTCTTCCGCCGGCAGTCCTGGCCCGACCGTGGCGTGGGGAACAAAACTTCCGGCCTGAAAGGTCCACAGGAGTTCATCCAGGTGCCCGCCCGCGTCGGCATCCGGGGTCAGCACGTAAACGCGGTGACCGAGCCGAAATGCCTTGTCGATCAGTCGACAGGCGAACCGGGCGGTGTCCAAGCCGTCCTGTTCCAGAAGGTAGAAGTCGACCCGGGTCATCGCTTTGCGGCCGATCTTTCCCTGGCGGCCCGGCGGATGAGAAATTCGGTGAGCAGCGGCACCGGACGTGCGGTTGATCCCTTTTCCTTGCCGGAACGGTAGGCCACCCCTGCGATGTCGAGATGGGCCCACGCAAATTTCTTGGTGAATCGGGACAGGAAGCACGCGGCCGTCACGGTACCCGCTTCGCGGCCCCCGATATTCGCCATATCGGCAAAGTTGCTGTCGAGCTGCTTCTGATAGTCATCCCACAGGGGCAGCCGCCATACGCGATCGTGGGCGTACTCTCCGGCTTCGATAAGCTCCGCCGCGAGCGCGTCATCCGGTGTCAGGAGCCCGGTGGCATGTGCGCCAAGCGCGATTACGCAGGCCCCGGTCAGGGTGGCGATGTCGATTACCGCCTCCGGCTCGAAACGCTCCGTGTAGGTAAGTGCGTCGCACAGGATCAGACGGCCTTCGGCATCGGTGTTCAGTACTTCGACGGTCTGGCCTGACATCGTGGTCACGATGTCGCCGGGTTTAGATGCGTTGCCGTCCGGCATGTTCTCGCAGGTCGGGATGACGCCGACAACATTAACGGGCAGGCGAAGCTCTGCGACCGCCTTCAGGGTCCCAAGTACCGATGCTGCTCCGGACATGTCGAACTTCATCTCGTCCATTGCCCCGGCCGGCTTGATCGAGATGCCACCTGAATCAAAAGTGATGCCTTTGCCAACGAGTGCGCAGGGGTGATCGTTCCCCGCGCCACGGTACTCGATTGTGATCAGTTTCGGCGGTTGCCGGCTGCCCCGGGTGACCGAAAGCAGCGCACCCATGCCTAAGGTGCGCAGCTCGTCCTCCTCAAGCACCCGCACCGTGAGTCCATAGCGTGTCCCAAGCTGCTGCGCCTGCTCCGCGAGGTAGGAGGGTGTACAGATATTCCCGGGGAGGTTGGCGAGGTCGCGCATGAGCTCCATGCCGGCGCCGATCGCCCGGCCGCGTTCAAGGCCGCTCTGCGCGCGCACGGGATCTCCCGTACCCACCGAAAACGAGCATTTCTGCAGGGTGCGCCGCGTCACAGGCGGTTTGCTCTTCAGCCGGTCAAAGCGGTATATCGCCCCGGCTGCAACCTCGGCCGCCTGCTGCAGCTTCCAGGCCTCGTCGCGATCCGCCACCGCGAGTTCCGGCAAGGCGCACGCAAGGTCGGTGCACCCAAGGTCATTGGCAAAACGTACCGCGCGGGCCACCGCGTCGCGGTAGGTGCTGACCCCGAACTCCGCTTCCTTGCCGCAACCCACCAAAAGCACGCGCCGGGCGGCCACGTTTGGGAGGTGGAAGAGCGGCAGTATCTGCCCGGAGCGGCCCTCGATATCGCCCTGTTCCCGCAGGCGCGCGATTTCGCCGCCGCAGAGGTGGTCGATCTCGGCCGCGGAGGCGGAGAGCCCGGTGTCTTCGTAGACGCCGATGGCGAGTGCGGCACACGCTCGTTGTCCGGATGGCCGATTATCAAATGTAAGATCCATGGATTTAGTGTCTGTTTTGTTTCAAAATGGTCAAGGGAAACAAAAACGTCGTCTCACGCAGACTGTCGGTATCCTGCTCAAGCCAGGCGAGCGCGGGGTCAGGATCGCCCCGATTCTCCAATGTTTGAGCTCCGCTTGTCAAAGAAGGGGGAGAACGCCAGTGATTCTTGACCGCGCCTTTTACCGCGAGGCCCGGCAGACGACGGTCGCGGTTACCGTGATCTTCCTCTCGCTTTATCTGGTCATCAGCCTGGTAAACCTGCTGGCGCGTGCTGCGAACGGTGATTTCCCGGCGCATGCCGTATTGCTGCTGCTTGCGCTGGAAACGCTCAAAAACGTAAACCTCATCCTGCCGTTAGCCATGTTCATCGGTGTCCTGATGACAATCGGGCGCTGGTATCGCGACAGCGAGATGACAGTGCTCTCAGCCTGTGGTATCAGCCCACTGCACTTCGTCCGCCCGGCGCTTGTGTTTGCGTTCTGGACCGCGCTCGTGGTGGCAATGGTCACGTTCTACCTTGTGCCCATGTCGGACCTCCTCATCAACAAGGTCCAGACCCAGGGCGCGAGATCCTACCAGTACGGCGTCGTGGCCGGACAGTTCAACCGGTCAAAGGATGGCCACAGTATCTTTTACGTCGAGCGCAATGGCCATGGGACACGGTTGCACGGTATCTTCGCCAGCAGTCAGCAGTTCGGCAAGGCGGGTGTGCTGATTGCAAAGAGCGGTTATGAGTACACGAACAGCAAGACCGGCACTCAGTACCTGGTGCTGCGGAATGGCATGCGCTATCAGGGTATTCCGGGGCAGGCCAACTACAAGATACTGCACTATCAGACCTACGCCCTGCATATCAAGCCACCACGCTCGGCGCCAGCGCGCGTGGTTGCGATTGACGAGGTGCCGACGTCGACCCTGTTCTCCAAGGACACGCGCCAGTATGAGGCGGAATGGCAGTGGCGGCTCGCGAAGCCGTTGTCGCTCTTCATTTTGGCTCCGCTTGCAATCGCGCTGGCTTATACCGATATGCGTCAGGGCCGGTTCGCGAATCTGTTCATCGCGGTGCTTATCTACTTTGCTTACGCCAACATGATCATGATCGCAAACGCGATGATCGTGAACAACGCGCTGTCGGTGGAGGCCGGCCTCTGGTGGGTGCACGCCCTGTTCGCCGCGCTCACGGTTTATCTTTTGTGGCGGCGTACAGGGAACCGCCCGGTCATTCCGGCGCGTTTCGGCAGGTCTGGAGCCTTATGACGATCCTCGACCGATATATCGGGCGCCATATCCTGCATGGAACGTTCATCGTTCTGACGGTGCTGCTTGGTCTGTCTGGTTTTTTCGGTTTCATGGCTAAGCTCGGTGACATCGGCAGGGGTCATTTCGGACTGTATCAGGCCTTGAAATACATGGTGCTCAGCATGCCGAAGGACATCTACCAGCTGTTCCCGATGGCCGTGCTGCTGGGCACGATGCTCGGGCTTTCGTCGATGGCCGTCGATTCGGAGCTCGTGGCGTTGCGCGCAGCCGGCATCTCGCTGCTCCAGATCGTGGGTTCGGTGATGAAGGTCGGCATGGTCTTCATTATCGCCGCTGTCCTGATCGGGGAATTTATTGCACCGACGACCGAGAGCTGGGCGCGCCGGGACCGTGCCGAGGCTCTGGGCGCTGGTCTGCAGCAGGAGAACGGGATCTGGCTGCGTGAAGGTGCTGATTTCGTCAATATTGGCGAGGTACTGCCAGATCTCACCCTTTCCCGGATCATGATCTACCGGTTCGGCCCCGGAGGACGTCATTTGCGGCGGCAGACCTACGCATCGAGTGCCCGCTACGAGCGCCGCGGCACATGGCGTCTTACGGACGTGCGCGAAAGCCTGTTCAGGCACGACAAGATCGTGATCCACAAGCAGCCAGCCGAGATCTGGCATTCGGTGCTGGATCCAGGCCTCCTGTCCGTATTCGCCGTCAATCCGCAAAGCCTGCCTGCGTGGAAGCTTTACCGCTACATCCAGCACCTGCGCGAGAACAAGCAGAACACGAGCCATTTCCGGCTGGCATTCTGGTTCCAGGTGATCTCTCCGCTGACCACCGCGGTCATGGTAGTGCTGGCCATCCCGTTCGTGTTTGCGCAGCAGCGCACCGCCGGCATGGGATGGCGCTTATTTATCGGGGTCATGCTCGGACTCTCGTTTTACGTCCTGAACCGGGGCTTCGGTTTTTTCAGTCTGCTGCACGGTGTCCCCCCACCGGTCGGGGCGAGCCTGCCGACGCTCATCTTTTTCGGTCTCGCGCTGGTCATGCTGAGGCGCGCCCGGTGAACCGCGGCGTGGTTTTGCGGTCAGTACCAAGCGGGTGCCGGAGAGATGGTCGTGCCAGGCACGATGTTCGCGGTCAAATGCGATCCATAGAAATCCCAGGCCGAAACAGGCCCATGACAGCAAAGCGGCAAGGAACCGGGTCGCGGCCTTGCGCCAGTTCAGTGGCGGGGTTTCGGCGACAAGGGCCAGGCGCCAGGCACGCATCCCGAGCGTCTGGCCGCCATTGACCCAGAACCAGCCGAGGAACCCGAAGGCGATGGCGAGCAGATAGGTCTGAAACAAGAGTCGGAGCCACCAGACACGGTCGGTGTTGCCCCAGATAAGCATGAAGGGCACCGTCGCGAGCAGCCAGAGCGCGATCACGAGCAGCATGTCGTAGAGGAGGGCAGCCAGCCGGCGTAGTCTGCCGGCATTGGGCAAGTGCTCGTACTGGTTCAAGTTGTACACAGGCGCGATGATTTCGCGAAACCGCGGGGGACCCCGCTGCCAGGATTCAGCATGGAATGTAATACGTTGATTTTCATTAAATAACTGTAGTGATTGCCGATGATAACCGGATATTAGATGGATTTTTCACTAAAGAATCGGCGTGTTTAGCATCATTATGCACAAAGTTATACACAGGGGGGCGTGCCCCGTGGGCAAAAGAGCACACGGTGCTCCGAGCTACTATACGCCAGCTGCGTTATCCGCTACGCTAGCCGCCCCGCGGAAGTCATCTTTGATCCCCTGATCGTGCGAGGATAGATCATGCCGTCCGATGTCTCGTTGAACCTGATCGAGCTGGGCCATTTTTGCGCCTATCTTGCGTTTGCAGTCGCCATTGTCCAAATGACCGCCCCGATCATTGCGCGCATCACGCACCGTCCGGCGCTCGCGGAAATCAGCGTCAATGCATCCGTGCTCGTGTTTCTGCTGACCACCATCGGGGCGTTGACGATCGTTTATTCGTTTGTCACCAGCAACTTCTCGGTGCGCTATGTCGCCGAAAATTCCAACCTCCAGTTGCCGCTATTCTACAAGATCACGGCGCTCTGGGGTGGCCACGAAGGCTCGCTTTATCTGTGGACCTGGATCCTGACGCTCTTTAACATGGCAATCGGCCTTCACGGCCGGCAGCGTTACCCCGACCGCCTGCCCACGATCCTTGCGGTGCACGGCTGCTTGATCGTCGGATTCTTCGGGCTCGTCCTGTTCCTCTCGAGCCCATTTACGCGGCTCTTCCCGGTGCCGTTGAACGGCAACGACCTCGACCCGCTCCTGCAGGATCCGGGGATGGCGATCCATCCGCCCATGCTCTATCTCGGCTACGTCGGTTTCTCGGTGCCTTACGCGTTTGCCATGGCGGCGCTCCTCACGAAGTGGCGGAGCGAGTTCTGGATTGGGCACGTCCGACGCTGGGCGCTCATCGCCTGGGGGTTTCTGACCGCAGGTATCATCCTGGGCGCCTGGTGGTCGTACTACGTGCTCGGGTGGGGCGGCTACTGGGGGTGGGATCCGGTGGAGAACGCGTCGTTTATGCCATGGCTCGTTGGCACCGCGCTGATCCACTCGATCACCGTCCAGGAGCGTCGACAGATGTTGCACGCGTGGAATATTTTCCTGGTCATCACGACCTTCGCGCTTTCACTGCTGGGCACGTTCCTGGTGCGCTCTGGAATTCTCTCCTCGGTACATGCGTTTGCGATCTCTCCGGCCCAGGGGACATACATCCTCATCTTCATGATGATCGTCTTGGTCGTGTCCTTCGCCATCTTTCTCGTGAAGGGTCGCTACCAGCAGGCGCGCGAGGAGTGGATCTCGCCGCTTTCGCGCGAATCGCTGTTCATCTGGAACAATGTCGTGTTCACGGCCGCAGCCACCTGCGTGCTGCTTGGCACACTCTATCCGCTCGCGATCGAGGCAATGACATCGCAGCGCATCAGCGTCGGCCCCCCTTACTTCAATCTCGTGATGGTGCCAATCTTCCTGGTCATGCTGGTGCTGATGGGTGTGGGCCCGCTGGTCCCGTGGCGCAAAGCGAATTTTAACAAGCTGCGCGGGCGCCTCATCGTGCCGGTGATCCTCGGGCTTGTCATGGGCATCGCCATGAGGCTGTGGTTCGGGCCCGTGCGCTGGACCGGACCGGTTGCAGTGGCGCTGGTGAGCTTCGTCGCCACCACGATCATCGCGAGCTTCGTCCGCGCAGTCCGGCTGCGCCGGCAGCAGCAGGCCAAGCGCGAGGGCGTGTTTGCAGCGGCGTGGTCAACTTTTTCGGGCAACCGGCGGCTCTATGGCGGGATGGTGGTCCATATGGGGATCCTCGTGATCGCGCTTGGCCTCACCGGTTCCGGTCTGTTCCAGGAGAGCAAGCTGGTCATGATGGCCCCGGGCAACATCGTGCAGGTCGCCGGCTACCGGCTGCGTTTTGACGGTGTGATGCACTTCCATCATGCCAATTATTTCGCCACGCAGGGCCGCCTGCGACTGCTGAATGACGGTGCCCTGCTCACGCCCGAACGGCGGGTCTTTTCGGGGAACCAGATGGGGATCAGCCGGCCGAGCATCAACTCGAACCCGCTGCGCGATGTGTATGCGGTCATCGGCACTTCGCACGATGGCAAATGGGCGGTGCATGTATACGTCAACCCGCTCGTGAATTTCCTGTGGTTTGGGGGGCTGATCGTGCTCTGTGGCGTCGGGTTGTCGTTAAGCTATCGCTTCCGGACGGCGCGTTCCCGGGTCGATGCCGGCGCCCCCTGGAGTGCGCCGGTAAAGTGACGATGGGTCGAATGATGCGCCACGGCCGCGCGCTCCTCGTGCCGGTACTTGTGCTGATTCCTCTGCTCGCGTTTGCGGCCGCGCCAACGGTGGTGCACGAAAATGTCCTGCGCAAGCGCGAGATCGCGATCGCGCAGCAGCTTCGGTGCACGGTGTGTCAGGGCGAGTCGGTCGCAGAGTCGAACGCCGGCATTGCGCGGGACATGCGACGGCTCATTCGCCAGAAGCTCGCGGCAGGCGAATCGAGCCAGCAGATCATGAATTACTTCGTACACCGTTACGGCGATTTCATCCTGTTGAAACCAAGGTTCGATGCGCTTGGTAGCTTCCTGTGGATCGCCCCGATCGTTCTGTTTGTGGTCTTAAGCGGCGTCGCCTACGGATTCCTGCGCCGGCGACCCGCCAGCAAACGCCCCGTCGCTCCGGCATTGTCTCCAGAGGATGTGGCACGGGTACAGGCCGCGCGACGCGATGAACCCTGATCGAGCGAAGAGCATGAGGAGCGCAGGCGTGATTTCGTCACAGGAGTACCGGGCAGAGATAGAGGGCGTTTCCGCATGATCGTCATTGTCATTCTTGCGTGTTTTGTGACCGCGGCAACGGTATGGGCTCTGGCGCGGCCCTCGGCACCGGGCAATGCCGTCACACGGGCACGCCGCCTTGAGATCGAATCGCTGCGTGGCCGCCTGCTTGCGCAGCTGCGCGAGCTTGATTCCGACCGCGTCGACCGGCGTGTTGACGACACGATCGCGGGCGAGGAGGTGCAACGTCTCGAATTCGATCTGGCTCAGGTCCTGAAAGAGCAGTCCGCGCTGGAGCAGGCTGACGCGCTTGCCGCACCCGCCCGCCGCAGTCGGCGTTCGCCCCTGCGCGTTGGTGTGTTGACGGTCGTGCTGGTCGGTATAGCGGGCACGCTCTATGTCGTGCAGAGCCGCGAATGGCTCCACTCGATCATCAATCCCGGCAGGGCGCAGACGGTCGCCGCGGGGCAAACCCAGATTCCGCAGGTCGTGTTTCAGATGGTCGCGGAGTTGCGGGGGCACCTCAAGCGTCATCCGGACGACGTCCGGGGCTGGATGCGGCTTGGCCACTCTTACCTGGTACTCGGCCAGCGTGCGCAGGCGGACGCGGCTTATCGCCGTGCCTATCGGCTCGCCCCCCAGGATCCGAAGGTGATCGCGAGTTATGCCTGGCTGCTCTATAGCGCCCACCCCACGCGTACGACCGGTCTGGTCGCGGTGCTGTATCACCGTCTGTACCGGATGGATCCCAAGCGCCAGGACGCGTTATGGTTTCTCGGGCTTGAGGCCTACAACAAGGGGCGATTGCACCACGCGCTTGGTTTCTGGCAACGTCTGCTCACGCTGATTCCCAGATCGAGCCCGGCGGCGAAAGGGGTTCAGGAGGCGATCGCGAATGTCCGTAAGGCCCTGAAAGGACAGGCGCCGGGTGTCAGGACGCCTGGTTGAGCCGATGCAGAAGCGGCAGTAACCGCCGCTCGACAAGGCCGGGAGAGAGCGGGCCCACGTACTTGTGCCGGATGATCCCGTGCTGGTCGACGACAAAGGTCTCGGGCACCCCATAGATCCCCCAATTGATGCCGGTCATTCCTGAGCGGTCGGTCAGTACCACCTGATAGGGGTTGCCAAGCTCCTTGAGTTCCCGAAGCGCGTCTTTCCGAGGGTCCTTGTAGTCGACGCCGATCAGCGGCGCGACGTGCAACCGGGAAAGCGCCATCAACGTACTCTGTTCCTCCCGGCACGAGACGCACCATGAGGCCCAGACGTTGATGAGTACCACGTGCCCCTTGAAGTTCGCGTTTGTCATGCGCACGTTCGGATGATTCAGGGTCGGGAGGTCAAACGCCGGCATCGGCTTTCCGATCAGCGGCGATGGGATGAAGCTGGGGTTGAGCGACAGACCGCGGTCGAGCAGTATCCCAAGGCCCACGAAGATCAGTATCGGGATCAGAAACTTATTCATGGATCAGCGCGACTGGGCAAGTTGCGCCTGTTTCGCAAACTCCGCGTGTTTCTTGAGGCTCGCGGCCACCTCCGGAGGCATATAGGTGGCACTATGTTTGGCCAGCACCTGCTTGGCCATGAATATCCCTGTGGGCCCGGCGCGGCCCTCGACCACGATTCCCTGCCCCGCCCGGAACAGGTCAGGCAGGATACCCGTGTAGTGCACGCGCATCGCCGTCTTGAGGTCGGTCACCGTGAATGACGTCTTCAGTCCGTCACGTTTGATAGTACCTTTTTCGACGAGACCGCCTATGCGGTACACCGAGTGCCGTGGGGCTTTGCCCTCGGCAACCTGGGTGGGCGTGTAGTAGAACACAAGATTATTCTTGAATGCCCGGAGGATGAGTGTGGTGCCTACCGCAACGCCGCCGACGGCGACCAGTGCGAGGATCATTCGTTTGGTGCGTGCCTTCATCGTTGTGCGCGGGCAATCCCGGTGCATGCACCGGAAGGGGATAGCGCGCCGCATGCTGTCTCGCGGCCCCGGGCCCATATCCTCCTGCTCACTTCAGCTATCTTCATGGTTGATCTGAATCCCTGCCGCTTGCGTAAGAGACCCCTGTCCCTGAGTCCGCTGTCCTTCCGGCGGCCCTCGCTGCGGCATTCCCCAAGCCTATGCCGAAGGCCCCCGAAACACTTTCCCCGCCGCCACTCGCAGTATTCTCTGATCCGTGCACAGCTGTCACGACTGGTCACCCTGGTCGAAGCGAAGGAAGCGACTGATCCGCTTCAAAATCGTCTTGCGCTGGCGAAGTGGTATGACCACGTTGAGGGTCAGCACGACCGCGGCGAATCCGTACGCGCTCCATACATAGACGGCAAACCCGCCCATGGCGAAGAACCGGGACCAGTTCATCCTCTGCCGTCCACGATGTCGGCTACCCAGCCTGTGTGTTTCTCGCGTTCCAGGATCTCATTACGCATGCGCACGAGCAGTACGGTGAAGTAAAACATCTGAAATGCGATGGCCATGATGATAAGCGGGATCAGCATGGTGATGTAAATGGTCGGTGCACCGAGCTTCATCACGGACGCCGGCTGGTGCAGGGTGTGCCACCAGTCCACCGAAAAGTGAATGATCGGGATATTGACGATACCCACCATGGCGAGGATTGCACTCGACTGTCCGGCCCGCCGGGGGTCGTCGATGCTTGCCCGCAATGCCATGTACCCGACATAGAGGAAAAACAGGATGAGTTCGGAGGTCAGCCGGGCGTCCCACACCCACCATGTGCCCCACATGGGTTTGCCCCACAGGGATCCGGTCACCAGGGCGATCAGGGTAAACGATGCCCCGAGCGGCGCCGACGATGCGGCGAGCACATCTGCCAGCTTGATATTCCAGATGAAGCTGATCGCGGCGCCCACCGCCATGACGACATATACGAACAGTGACATCCAGGCGCTCGGAACATGCACGAACATGATCCGGTAGCTGTCCCCCTGCTGGTAGTCCGGGGGCGCGATGACGAGGCCCCAGTAGAGCCCGACCATCATGAGCACCGCAGTGATCGCACCGAACCACGGGATCAGGCGGCCGGCAAGCGGGTAGAAATGCTTCGGCGAGGAATACTTGTGAAAAAAATTCATTTAGTCCAACGAAACCCGCAAGGCGGCGGCAATGGCCCAGGGCGCCAAGCTGATCGCAAACGCCAAAAATGCACCAAGAAGCGCAAAATCGGCGGCGGGCGACGCCCCGGTGGCGACCCCAGAGACCGTCTGGGCCCCAAAAATGAGCACTGGAGTATACAACGGGAGCACCAGAAGTGACACCAATACCCCCCCACCCCGTATACCGAGGGTCAGTGCCGCTCCGATCGCCCCGATGAGGCTTAAAACCGGGGTCCCAAGGAGCAAGGATATAACCAGCATGGTGATGGCCCGGCCCGAGAGATCGAGCTGCAGCGCGAGCAGCGGCGCGAGCAGCGAAAGTGGCAGCCCGGTCAGGGTCCAGTGGGCGGCCACCTTGGACAGCGCGAGCAGGCTCAAGGGTTGCGGCGCGAGCGCGATCTGTTCGAGACTGCCATCGGCATAGTCTGCCGCGAACAGGCGGTTTAGCGACAGCATCGAGGCGAGCAGCGCGGCCACCCACAGGATACCGGGACCCATGGTGCGCAGAAGCGGTGCCTCAGGGCCAATGCCGAGCGGGAACAGGCTGACCACGATCACGAAAAAGACCAGCGGTGTGAGCACCTCGGTGCTGCGCCGCAAAGTAACCACGATGTCCCGCGCGAAGACCTCGCGTACTGCCAACCAGAGTCGCATCAGGCGGTCCTGCGCACAGATTCGAGGGATAGGCCCTGCCGCATGCCCGCGATCGGCACATCCTGATGCGAGATCAGCGCGGCAAGCCCGCCGCCGCGCAGATGGTTTTCGATAAGGCCGGCAAGCTCTGCAACCGAGCGGGTGTCAAGTGCCGCAAACGGTTCGTCCAGCAGCCACAGAGGGCGCCCGGTCATGAGGAGGCGTCCGAGCGCAAGACGCCGGCGCTGTCCCTGCGACAGATATTTGGCCGGCAGCTCGGCGCGGCCCGCGATCCGTAACTTGGCGAGCGCCGTTTCCGCGCACGCCTCGGCGTCGGTTCGGGAAAGGCCTTCGAGCGCCCCAAAAAAACGCAGATTCTCGATCGGCGTGAGTTCCCCATGGATTCCGTTCAAATGCCCGACATAGACCACCTCGCGGCGATAATCTTCGGCGAGGACCCCGATGCGTCGCCCCGCCCATCGGATCTCGCCTTCGGCGATCCACGAAAGTCCGGCAACCGCCCGCATGAGCGTCGTTTTGCCACGACCATTTGGGCCCTGGATATGCACGAGTGCCCCCGGTGTCAGGGTGAAGGATACAGGCTCAAATAAGGGCCGGTCGCCACGGGAACAGACCACCCCATCCACTTGCAGTGCGGGCGGTGGGTCACGGTCTCGCGGGGGATATTCCGGCATACGGTTCCTGTCTCCGTTAGGACCGCCTTGGGTCACGGGGGCTTATTGTACGGGAGACCCTGAAAAAATGCCGGGCCAGCCTCAGGACGTTTTTCCCGCCGCGAATTCTTGACCTTTTGGTATCATTTGCAGGGGCCCGTAGGTATCGCGAGGGGGGGCGGAGCCTTGAGACCTGGATTCCATAACCATCTCCAGAAGACTGCCGCGGGTATCAGTTCGGTCCGAGTATCGGACGCGGCCCCTTCTTGGCACCGCCCTGGCAGTCTTATCGGCCTGTCCCATTCGCGGATTCTGTCGGCCGATCGCAACGGAGATTGCCACCCGGCGCTGAAAGGTGGGTAGACGAAACCTCAGTCAATCTCTGGCGCTCGGTGGCTGTAAAATAGGGGCGCGATGGGACCGCCCTGTTGGTCCGTGTTCAAAAAAACCTTATAGTGATTTCTATTGCCCCGGTAGCTCAGTGGATAGAGCGGCCGCCTCCTAAGCGGCAGGTCGCCGGTTCAACTCCGGCCTGGGGCACCAAAAATCAGTAACTTATAGGAACCCCTCGCGGCCGTCCGGCCAACACTGCCGGCGCAGACTCACAACGCGCGGTGGCGTGAAAAGTTCAGGCGACAATTCCCTTGACAGCCGCCGGTAATAGCGGGGCTTGCTCTGACCGGCGTCGGCCACGGCCACCGCGATCACGTCTTTGTGTGTATCCAGTCCGACGTACTTGCTGGACTTCGTCATGACCTGCCCTTTCAATTGTGGCTCTGGGTTGATGGTGGTTTGCTCGACCTTAAGCTTAATCCACGTCGCTTGAGGCCGGGCAGGTCAATACATGATGTCTACCCAAAAATTGCTTTGTTCCGCTGGGAGAATGACATGGCGCTCCGGTTCCGGGGTCACAGCATAATTGACTTGTATATATGATGCATTATAAACTTTTATTAGTGACACACAAACAACTTGTATTAGTGCAGAATGCCACCGCCCAATGAGAAGCTGGCCGACTCCCTGGCCTCCCTACAGGAGCTTCAAAAAGAAGGGCGACGAGTCTTTCAATCCAAGGACCTGACCCGCGTCCACCGCGAGCGCTTGCTACGCAACGGCTTTGTTCAGGAGGTCATGAAGGGATGGCTCGTCTCTTCAAGCCCGAGCGCGCGCGAGGGTGACAGCACCCTGTGGTACGCCTCCTTCTGGGAATTCTGCGCACGGTATTGTCAGGACCGCTTTGGCGACGAGTGGCACCTCTCGCCGGAGCAATCGCTGCTGCTGCACGCCGAGAATACGGTCATTCCAACGCAGGTTGTGATCTACACCCCGCGCGGCACGAACAATGTCGTCAAGTTGCTGTTCGGTACATCGATGTACGATCTCAAGCAGACCGACATGCCGCCTGCTGCCGACGTAGCGGTGCGCGACGGGCTGCGCCTCTATTCACCGTCCGCCACTTTGGTCAAAGTGCCGGAGGCGTTCTTCAATCGCTATCCGGTTGAATCCCAGGTCGCGCTTGCCAGCATCGGCGATACCTCCCACGTGCTGCGCCGGTTGCTCGACGGCGGTCATTCGGTGGTGGCCGGCCGGTTGGCCGGCGCGTTCCGGCGCATCGGACGCCCGGAGGTGGCCGACGAGATCGTGACGGCCATGAAGGGCGCTGGCTTCACCGTGCGCGAGACCGACCCGTTTGCCGCGCAGCAGACATTTGGCACGCTGCGGCCCGCCGCCGCGCCAATTGTCGGGCGCATGCAGGCCCTGTGGCAGGCGATGCGCGGGCCGGTGATCGCTGTGTTTCCGAAGAAGCCGGGCCTGCCGAAGGATCGCGCCGAATACCTCAAGTTCGTCGACGAAATCTACCAGAGCGACGCGTACCACTCGCTGTCGATCGAAGGCTACAGCGTCACGCCCGAACTGATCGATCGCGTCCGCGCGGGCGGCTGGGATCCCGATTATCATGATGATGATCGCAAGAACCGCGATGCACTGGCCGCGCGCGGCTATTGGCAGGCTTTTCAGGCGGTGAAGACCTGTGTCACCGATATCATCGCGGGCGCGAATCCGGGCGCGCTGGCGCGCGGTGCGCACCGCGACTGGCATCGCGAGCTGTTCCAGCCTTGCGTTGCCGCGGGCCTGCTGCGGCCCGGTGCACTGGCAGGCTATCGCAACGACGCGGTTTATCTGCGCACGTCGCGCTATGTGCCGCCGCGCTGGGAAGCCGTGCGCGACGCCATGCCCGCGCTCTTCGACCTGCTGGAGCAGGAAACCGAGTCTGCCGTGCGGTCCGTGCTCGGGCACTGGATGTTCGGCTACATCCATCCCTATCCGGACGGAAACGGGCGCATAGCGCGGTTTTTGATGAACGCGATGCTCGCCTCGGGCGGCTATCCGTGGACGGTCATACGGGTCGAGGATCGAGGCCCATATTTGTTGGCGCTCGAAAGCGCCAGTATCGGCCTCAATATCGAGCCTTTCGCCAAGTTCATCGCTGAGCGCGTGCAGTGGTCGATGGAGCACAGGGGCGAACCCGCAAAGGGTAAGGGCCGTCCATGAGAGCGTCCACCATCCGCCGCCACCCCTGATCCATACGATCCAACTGTCGTCATGCCTTGGCTTGATCGCGGCTCCGGTGCCGGATGGCTTCCATCGCTTCTATGCGTTCGCCGCCTTGGGGTTTACCCACCTGCCAGCGGCGAAGTGGATAGCGCGCGCCAAAGCGACCGTAACAAATGCGATCCCACAGTAGACCTGCAACGACTGACCAGACGATTCCAATCGCGGGTAACAACGCCCATCCTTATGATCGCCTGGTTTTGGGCCCCGCGATTTTTGGCATCCGCATATCCGAGTAGCAACGCCAAGGACACATCTCCCGATTATGAACAAGAACCCGGTCCGGTTTCAGGCCCATTTCATATCGGACAAGGGCTTACTGAACCAGCCGGAACGTCTCGAGATCTCAAGTTTTCGCCCCGCTGGTCCTGCCATGCTCATGACCCCTTGCGTGGGTGCGCTCCGCCCGCGCACATCACCCCGTCACCGCCCGATGCAGCGCCTCGGCCGTCTGCCAGCCGGCCTCCGCGGCGCTCTCACTGAACGGGAAGGCGAGGCCATCGCCGGCGAGCCACACCCGGCGGCCGGGGCTTGCCGAAGCCCGGTATTCCTGGAGGGCGGCGAGGCGCCCCGGGCGGGTCGTCGGCATGGCGTGGCGCCAGTGCGCCACGGCGGCGTCGGTAGCCCGGGCCGAGGTTCCGAGCACGCGGTGCAGGGCGTGCTCTACCTGCGCCTGGATCTCCGCGTCGGGCGCGGCCTCGAGCGCGGCCGCCGCTTCGGGCTTCAGCAGGACCAGGAGGATCTCGCCCCGATCCACCCGGTCCGGGTTCTTGCGCGATTCAAACGAGAGGGCTGCGAGCAACGGCTCGGTGGCATCCATCAGCACTCCGTAGCTCCGGGCGAGTACCCGGGGCCGGGTGAAGCCGCCGGGATAGCCGAGCGCCACGACGATCGTGCGCGTGTACGGGGTCGCGAGCAACGTCCGTTCTGCCTCGGTACGCCCGTCCCACAGCGGGCGCGCGCACGGCGCCGGGAGTGCCAGCACCACATGGGCGGCGCGCTCCTTCCGCCCGTTCGCGAGGGTGACCGTGACTTCGTCCGTGGCCTCGCGCACCCGCGTGACCTCGGTGCGATAGCGCACGCAGCCAAGCGCGTCCGCGAGCGCCTGGGGCAGGCGCTGATTCCCGCCGGGGAAACTGCGCAGCCGGGGATCGTCCAGCCGAAAGCGCCACAGGATCGCGGGCAGGGCCGCGGCCGCGGTGTTGAGGTCATCGAAGAAGAGGCCCGCCACCATCGGGGCGAGGAGGCGTTCGGTGGCCTGCGGGCCGAACTGTGCGGCACCCCAGGGACGCGCGGGATGCGCGTCCAGGTCGACCCACGCGGTCGGATCCGCGAGCGCGCGGGTCCGGTAGCGGCGGGCGAACGCGAGATGTCCGGCGCCAAGCCGCAGCCAGCCCATGGGCGACAGCGCACCGCTCCATGCCAGCCGCCAGGGCGCCGCCGGGGCAAAATGATGGAGCGCGCCGTCGACCCACAGGCCCGCATCGGGACTCGCTGCGGGGCAGGGGCCGGCAAGGCCTGCGGCCCGGCTCAGCTGTTTCAGCCGATGATACCCGCGCGAACCGAACTGCGCGCCGAGATCGGCGATGCCGTTCATGAGTCGCCGCGTGGCCATGCGTCCACCGGCAGTGTCCCCGGCCTCCAGGACCTCGACGGTCCAGCCGAGCGCGCGCAGTCGCCAGGCGGCGGCGAGGCCCGAGATGCCGGCTCCGATCACCAGTGCCTGGGGTGTCTTCAGGAATCCTCCTCTGGGGTGCCCCGACCCTTGGGGGGCAGGCTGCTCTGGTGCGGGCTCGGATCCGTCGTCTCCGGACCCGACCCCGGTTATCGTATCAAAGGTACGAACGCGACCAGTACGAGCGAGGTGCCCATCACCACAATCGGCAGGAGCACGTGTTCATGCCGGCGCCAGAAGCCCCCCGCCGCGCGTCGCTCCGCAAGCAAAGCGACGAATTCCTCCTCGCCGATTGCCTGGCGCGCGAGCAGGTGATTGAGCGCGACCGGCGGCATCAGGTACCCGAGCTCGAAGGCAACCAGCACCACCATCCAGAAATGCACCGGGCGGATGCCGTTGCGGTAGGCGATCGGGGCGATGGCGGCGCTGACCAGGATGATCGCCCCATAGGGATCGATCAACATCCCGACGACGACCAGGATCACGACCAGCACCGCCATCGCGGTCGCAGCCGATCCCAGGGTCGCCGGCACGAGATCCATCAGTCCGGAGCGTTCGATCACACCCCCGAGGGCGACCGAGAGCGCCATCAGCAGCAGCAGGGAACCGATGGAGACGGTCGACTCCGTGGTGGCCGCGCGCACGGTGGGCCAGAACCCCGGAGGCGGCGCCCCGGCCGCGGGGCCCGTCGCGCGGCGCAGGCGCCGACGATCCCAGGCGAGCAGGCCGAGCAGGATCACCGGCAGGATCGTCGGTGCCGAGAAGGCGTTGAACCGCTGTCCGAGCAGCAGGGAGAACGCGACGATCACGGACCCGGCGATGACGGCATACGGGACCAGCGGCCGCAGCGCCCGGAGGCTCGGGCGCCCCGCCGCGCGCAAAGACGCGATCGTCAGCCGTCCCCGCCGGGTCAGCAGGACCCCCGCACAAAAGAGGAACGCCGACAGCAGGAACACCCGGTCGCCCGAGCGATACAGCTGATCGGCGGTGACCTGCCGGTTGAGCGCCGAGATGATGACGATCATCAGGCACGGATTGAGCACGACCCCCATGCTGCCCGACATGGCGGTGGCCGCCATCGCGAGCGAGCGGCGCGCGCCGCTTCTGCGGATCTCGTCGTAGAGTACCCCACCGAGGGCGAGGACGAAGATGCCGGAGGCGCCGGTGAAGGCCGTGGGCACGGCGGCGAGCAGCACGACGAGGATCGTGATGAGTTCCGGGGCGAGCCGCCACGGCCGCAGCACGTCGAAGACGAGTTCGGTGAACCGGGTATGCTTCAGCAGCACGCCCGCCCAGATATACAGTGCGACCGCGAGATACAGTCCCGACAGCGGAACCATGCGCAGGATCTGGACCATGAGTCCCGCCGCGTAACGCTCCCGCAGCAGAAAGTAGGCGCCGGCGACGAGGGTCAGATACGTATAAAGGGGCACGGTGCGCAGGGCGTGCGCGAGCGTCCCGCCGGAGGGCGTATCGTGCGGGACCCGCACGACCTGGATGAGGCTGAGGGCGGCCAGTCCGGCGAAGCCGCTCATCCAGAGCCAGGTGAGCCCGTGGGTCGTGCCCTGCGCGATGCCTGCCCACGCCCACGCGGAGGCAAACAGCAGGAGGTTCGCTACGACCTGCAGCGCCGCGCCGGTGCGCAGATCAACCCGGGTGACGGGGCCGCGCAGCGCGATGTGCCGGCGCGCCGCCGTGGCCATACCGGCGCATAACACGATCACGAGCACCAGAAAATCCGGTTGGGTGCGCAGGCCGAGGATCGTGAGCGTCCCCACGCCGGCCTCGAGCGTACTGTAGGTGCGGAAGACCCACGACCGCTGCGCCCGCTGCCGCGCGTGGTACCGGCGGAAGGCGCTACGGCATTGCGTGCGCCGGGCGCGCAACGAGGCGCCGATATCGGCCCGGTTCGGCGGCACCGGCGGCAGCAGGGCCTGTGGGTTCGGCCGGCGCGCCTGCGCAAGGCGCTCCGTGACGAGTGCCCCGATATCCGGATTGGGATGGCACGCCGGGCGCGGCACCGCCTGATGGATCAAGCCGTAACCGGGCCACAGGGACTGGCCCAAGGCGAGGAGCCGTGCATGCAGGTAGTCGCTCGCGCCAAACAGGAGCGTCAGCAGCAGCAGGAACGCGACCGGGAAGGTCAGGCCGACGGTGGTCCACTGTGTCCGGGACCGACGCACGCGCGGGTCAGGACATCGCACCAGCGCGCCCGGTATCCGCCTGCCCGATCGGCGTGTACGCCGCCGAGAACAGCCCCGCGTTCTCCGCGTTGATCCCTACCGGTGTGTCAGACATGGCGTCTCCCCCTTACCCGTTATTGTTGGAATCGGTCATCACTGGATGTGGACGATCGAAAGAACGATGCCCATCCGGTGGCGGTCGAATGGGTGGTGCAGCGCACTGACCTCCCGGACGGTCGCGAACTCCCCCGGTTTCCCCGTGGGTATCGCATCGGCCACCCAGATCGACCACGGTTTGAAGGTGAAGACCTGTTGGTGGCTGAAGTGAGGGCTGATCCAGGCGATGCTCGAGAGCAGCATGCCGCCGTACTCAGGAGGCGTGGTGTAGCCGAAGAGCGCCAGGGCGCCGTTCGGGAGGCGGTAGGCCTTCTTGACCGCGATCCCTCCGGTGGAACCCTTCGCGCGTGCCACCGTCTGCAGGTGCGCACCCAGGGTGCGCCACGTGGCCTGGGCCGAGCCTCGGGATACGAGCGACACGGAGGTTTCCGGGGCACCTGAGTGGACCAGCGCGAGGCCTCCCAGGATGGTTCGTTGCCTCTTGACCGATCCATCGGGGCCAAGCTCCGTGATCTCGGTCTGGGACGGTGGGTTTCCCCAGCGGGCCCCCACGGCCGCAAGGACCAGATCATGGTTTTTCAGCACCTCGACGTTGCCCCCGACATTCGGGATCAGCTTCTCCCATGCAATGTGGCCGTGGGCGTCGAGCTTCAGGAGCCAGAGGTACACCTCCCCGAAAGGCTTTGTACCGCCCTTGGGAAATAACGTGGTACTGCCCACCACCGCCACCCCCTTCCCCCAGCGGACGCAGCGGTCGAGGTAGTTGAGCACATAGTGGCGGTCGTTGTTGGGGTAGAGCGTCTGGGTGCTCAGGACCCGGCCGTGGGGGCTGAGGTGGGTGAGCAGGCCCGTCAGCGGTGCGTTGGGGACCTCGGTGGGGTTCTCGTAGCCGCAGAGGAGCGTGCTGTCATCGGGTAACGTCACCGCGCCGGTGAACATCGTGTCCCCCCGGATCTCCCCCGGCTTGAGCGGGACGAGCGGCGCGAGGTAGCGCCACACGACCTGTCCCTGATCGTTGATGCGCGTCGCCCAAGGGCCGGTGAGCCGGCCGGCGATGACGTACCCTCCGTCGTGGGTGCGGGTGAGCGCACGGGGTTCGATCAGATGACCGCGCTCAAGAAAGAAGGAACGCACCACCCGGATGTGGCCGCTCGCCTGGGCGGTGCAGGCGGTCAGGGGGCCGAGCGTGAGACCCGCCAGGAGGACGGCGCGCAGGCCCCCGAGCCACGGGATGATCCGTCGCGGCGTGTCGCTGCCAGGTCCCCTCGCGGACGCGGTCGACCGGCGACCGGGTCCGTCCGTCGACCCTCGCGGGATAGGGGCGGGTCTAGCCATCGCGCGGCACCGGGACATCGGCTCCTCCTCTGACAGGGCGTCTTCCCCCTACCCTGATATTATGGGAATCGGTCATCACTATCCGGCGCACGCAGCGGCCGGACGCGCGCGCGATCACGCCCCGCACCCGGGGATTTCCGGGCGGGTATCCACAGGCACGCCTCGGGTGGGCACGGTACCGCTCACGGCACCGGAGGTCCTTCCATGTGGCTGCTGCATTCTGGATCGGCGGGGTTCTCGCGACAGCGGATCCGCTTCAGCAGGACCTGCATCCGGCGGGAGTAGACATGCCGTTGCCACAGCTGCTGCCGGACCTCGGCAAACATCTGGCGATAGCCCGACGCCTGGTGCCGCGAGGGACTGACCCAGTAGCGTGCCGGAATCCGGGCGGTCACGCGCCGGATCATCTGCATCGCCGGGCGCCAGTCGTGGCGTGCGATCCAGCGCCGCGACCGTGCGCCGAAGTCCTTCGGGAACAGTGTCCAGTGGGTGTCGATCTGGAAGGTGAGCATGCCGAGGTTGAGTTTGAGGATGCCGCCGCGGGTGCCGAGGCCCTTGTAGAGTTCGAGCGGGAAATAGGCGAGCGCCGGGGCATAGCAGAGATTGACGCTGCCGTTGTTGAACAGGCTCGCGAAGGTGCTGATCGTGGCCGGGACCACGGCCACGCCGGCAAACCGCGCCATCGCAACCGCCTGCCGATCGTACGCGAGCACGGCCATGCGATCGCCCGTCAGCGCCTTCGCGTCCCGGAGCCTTTGGCGGTCACGGCCGAAGAGATACACCGCGCCGCCGGGGAGGATGCCGACAGTCTCGTAGGGCCCCGACCGCATGAGCGGCGCGGCCCTTGGACTCGAGATCACGTCGATGGCGAGGTGCAGCGCGCGGTAGTCCGGCAGCCCCGCCATCATGTCGAGACTGCCGGCGAACTTGACGAGTCCCCGGTTGCGCACCCCGGTGAGTTCCACCGCCGCGCATTTGCCCGCCTCAAAATCGTCCTTGGCCGTCGATTCGTCGGTATAGGGGCGCAGCCGGAGGTCGACCCCCCAGCGCTGGGCCTCGATGGCATAGTCCTTCATCAGCTGATACACGGCGCCGCTCGCGCCGGACACATCAAAAACGCACAGGGTGCGGTGCACGTTCCCGGCCCACGCCGGCGGCCCGAGGGCCAGCAGCAGCACGGTCCCGACCGAGTACAGTACGCGCCGCAGGCGCGCCCTTGGTCCCCGCGCGCGCGGCGGGGTTCGGGTGGCGGTGTGGTCCGGCCGGTCAGCGATTGAGGCCATGGAGCAGACCTTTGAGCGGCGGGCCTTCCGCGGGCGTGCCGGGGAACGTGCCGAGCGCGCCCGCCGGCGTGCGGGCACCGGTCTCCTGCGTCCAGATCCGGTCGGACAGGTGACGTACCTCGAACGCCGCGAGGCGGTCGATCAGCCGGTACGCCCGGGGCGCGGGATGTCGTCGGCCCGCGCGCGCGAACTGCGCAATCGCCGCCCGCTCGAGGGTGGACTTGCCCTGATTCTGCGCCGCGATCGCGTCGATGGCCATCGCGAGCCGCACGCCGGAACGTTCGGCGAGGGCGCTCGACGTCTGGAACTCCTTCCAGGGATCGGTGCCCGGGGGTGCGGCCCCGGGCAGGATCGTCCAGACGCTCGCGCGGAGTGCGCCGGGGACGCCCCACCATTGCCGGTTACTGAGACAACGCGACGCGTGCGCCACCTTCAGCGCGATGTCGCGCGGCACGCCGACGCGCTCGCCGGAGCGCGCGTCATTCAGGATGGCCTGCAGGCCGGTTGCCAACCCCATCAGATACGCGAGCTGGTTTGCGTTCCCCATGAGCCGCGGGCATTGTTTTCCGGGTGGGCCGTAGTGCGCCACCAGGTCCTGCCAGGCGCGGTACTGGCGGCGGGCGGTGACGACCTCGTCGCGCGCCTCGGCAATACGGGCATCCTGGGCGGTCGCGATGTGATGGTCGCGGACGGCGCGCAGGACCCTCAGGTCCTGACGGTACGCCCTCCGCTCCGAGCAGGTGGCCGTGAGCATCTCGGTATACATCAGATCGTACCGCGGGCGTGCCATCACGGTCTGAAACGAGGCGAGCAGCTGATCGAGCCCGAGCGCGGCGCCACAGGACAATCGGGGATCGTCCGTCGACTGCAGATAGGGAATGGCGTCGTGTTGCGTGTAGCCCGTCATCACCTTGCCGAGGGAGGTGTATTCCACGGAGGCGCAACCCTCGGCGACCAGAAAGACCGCGATCGCGAGCAGCCCGCGCGTGACGTGGGCCAGGGGGATGCGCCATCGGGGCATGCGGACTTCCTCCGGGATTATTATGGTCACTTATCGGGAGATCGTGCCGTGCAGACGCACGATACCACCCTGGTCGGCTGAAGGGGAACCGATCCCTGTTTTGGGGTTTCCGGAAGCCCAGAGGTCCAGACGCGGCTCCTTGAAGTACTTGGAAGTACTTGGGCGATGTCGTACGTGTCGGCATCAGGCTCGTCGTGTTGCGTCTCAGGCGCACACCGCGGTGGCGCCGCCACTCGTCTCGCGCAATGGCGGGTGCTGTACGTCTACGGTGAGAACAACCCCGTGGTGCGGTGTGTGCCACGGCATCTCTGGGTCGTCTCGCTCTTCAAGGACGAGAAGATCGTGAATCTGAGTGCCGGCGATTCGGTGCACTGGCTTATTGAGTCCGCCCAGGTGCGACTCGCCCCTGTCGTGCTCCTCAAACCGACGACAGCGAGGCTTGCGACCCACCTTGCGAGCACCGCCGAACTGCTGGGGTGGCGGCTATGCCCGTCCCGATGTGATGCGGCGGGAACGGAAGCTCGTCTTTCACGTTGTGACAAAGTGCTGCTTGGCGCAGATTGGATCAGTCCGGACCGTGTGTTAGCGGGGGCCCCACAGTGCGCCACGGCCCGCTCCGCGTTGGCCTGGCGCACAGCCGCCGCCATTTCCTTCGAGACAACGGTAGTTTTGCCAGTGGGGGCGAGCGCGCCATACCGGCCAGTTTCAGGTGCTGGATCCCAAACGGAATCCCGATAATCGTGAGGAAGCACACCACGGCCGACAGGACGGGGCCGAGGGCCAGCCAGACACCCGCCACGAGGAACCAGATGACGTTACCCAGAACCCCCAACCTCCGGTGCCGATATCCTCCTTCTGATCGAGTTGCTTGCGGCTGATCGCTTCCTGAATCTCTGCCATAACCTTGCCATAGTGCGCCCGCATTTTGACGCATTCCCACGCGGACGCTGGCAATCGATCTATCAGGGATATCATGCGGTTAGTTGCGACGCGATGCGGGGATTTGCAGCGGTGGGAGACTCCTAAGCGGCAGGTCGCCGGTTCAACTCCGGCCTGGGGCACCAAAAATAAGTAACTTAATTAGGAACCCCTCACGGCCGATATACCGAATTTGCCATAACTCGATTAAGAAAGGACAGGAATGGCAACGTTTCGGAAACGCGCCAGCCAGCGGGGGGCGCTCGTGTGGCAGGCGCAAATCGTTCGTCGCGGATACCCGAGGCAGTACCGAGCCCCCGACACGCTTCCCGTGCCTGTGTCAGCGGCAGGGTGTCAAGATCCACGCCGATGACCCGGTCTGGGTCCACCCGTTGGGCAAGCGGTGCGGTGAAATAATCATCCCTGCGGCTATAGATCCACCGTATCCAGTCCAGACTGGACTCCCAAAACCAAGATCACTGCAGCCGGATCGGGCCAGAGGGTGTGCCACCATCCGGGATCCGGCGTGGGTAGTT
>JAJYDT010000076.1 GCA_021777335.1 Pseudomonadota bacterium
GATCAGGGTTGCCCCCATTGTCCAATATTCCCCACTGCTGCCTCCCGTAGGAGTCTGGGCCGTGTCTCAGTCCCAGTGTGGCTGGTCGTCCTCTCAGACCAGCTACGGATCGTCGCCTTGGTAGGCTTTTACCCTACCAACTAGCTAATCCGCCGCAGGCTCATCCAATAGTGCAAGGTCCGAAGATCCCCTGCTTTCCCCCGTGGGGCGTATGCGGTATTAGCCCGGCTTTCGCCGGGTTATCCCCCGCTACTGGGTAGATTCCTACGTGTTACGCACCCGTTCGCCACTCTACTCGGGGTTGCCCCCTTTCGCGTTCGACTTGCATGTGTTAGGCATGCCGCCAGCGTTCAATCTGAGCCAGGATCAAACTCTCCAATTACAAGCTTGATCTGTCCCCTCTTTCGAGGGAACGGTATTTCTTGGTTCGGAAGCCGAAAACCGGCCCCCGAGGTCTCTCGTGAAGACCTTGACTCGACCTAAGCGCCCACACAAATTGCTTGATCCGAAATTTAAAAGAGCGATCCAGAGTTACTGGAAGAGGCGCGCATTATACCCGCTTAACCCCTTCCGTCAAGCGCACCCCGGGGAGCATGAGTATAGCGCAAAACTCTGCGCGCCGAATGTCATTTCAGATCGGACGTAGCGCCCGCATTGTCGGGCGGGAATGACTCAAGACAGATGTGTGCGAACCGGCGTCTGCCGACCTGAACCACGAGGCGGGCGCCCGCTACAAACCGTGCATCGGACTGTTCCGCCCGTTCGCCGTCGATCCGCACGCCGCCTTGCGCGAGCAGCCGCAAGGCCTCCGAAGTACTCGCAGTGAGGCCTGCGGCCTTCAGGATCTGGGCCAGGCCAAGCCCTTCCGCAGGTACCGCGATACGCACCTCAGGCAGATTCTGAGGTATCTGCCGTTCCTGGAACCGCGCGACAAAATCCTGTTCCGCGCGCGCAGCCGCCTCGGTCCCGCAAAATCGTGCAGTGATCTTGCGCGCGAGCTGCATCTTGACGTCTCGTGGATTAAGGCCAGTCTCGACGCGTCGGCGCAGATCGTCGATCACCCCGGGCGGCTCGCAGGACAGCATGGCCAGATAACGCCACATCAGCGGATCGGACACACGCATGAGCTTGCCGAAGATCTCCCCGGGAGGTTCATTGATCCCGATATAGTTTCCGAGCGACTTGGACATCTTCTGCACGCCGTCGAGACCTTCGAGTATCGGCATCGTCATGACCACCTGTGGCGTCTGACCGTAATGTTTCTGGAGCTCCCGCCCAACAAGCAGATTGAATTTCTGGTCAGTACCACCAAGCTCGACATCCGCCCGCACCGCAACCGAATCATAGCCCTGCAGCAGCGGATAGAGGAATTCGTGCAGGCCAATCGGGTGACCGGCAGCGTGACGCTTCTGGAAATCATCCCGCTCAAGGAGCCGCGCAACTGTATACGAGGCCGAGAGCCGCACAAACTCATCAGGCTTGAGGCGGTCGATCCACTCGGAATTGAACAAAACACGGGTCTGTTGCGGATGCAGAATCTTGAAGACCTGATCGGTGTAGCTCTGTGCGTTGGTCTGTACCTGTTCGCGCGTCAGGGCAGGGCGTGTACTGGAACGGCCCGACGGATCCCCGATCAGGGCAGTGAAGTCGCCCACAATGAACAGGATCTCGTGACCGAGATCCTGGAACTCGCGCAGCTTGCTGAGTAACACGGTGTGCCCAAGATGCAGGTCCGGCGCGGTCGGATCAAATCCCGCCTTGATGCGCAGCGGACGCCCAAGCGCCAGACGCTCAGTAAGCTCGTCTGCGCGCAACACCTCCTCCGTTCCGCGGCTCAGGCGGGAGGTCGTGTCGAACTGGGCCTGCATTGAGAAGATCCCGGGAGATAAGGATGTTAAAGCGTAACACATCGGAGCATGCCGGAGATGACCATTTCTAAGGACGGCTTTTGCCACGGCGAGTCCGGAGAAGCCCAATATCGTGGCGATCCCGCCTCCCCCGTGACCCATCCTGACGAGTACCGGCACCGCGCCCGCAACCGATCATTCGTGCACAGGACATGCTCGTGACGATCTGCTCCTTTTGACGCTGCCGTCAGAGGCGGCTAGAGTCTGCGCATGGATGCTGGCCAGGGGTATTTCATTGGTCTCATGTCCGGGACCAGCGCGGATGCGATCGACGCCGTCCTTGTGGAACTTGGAACCGGCCAACAGAGATTCCGTCTGATCGCTACCCACACCGCGCCTATGCCGACCCCGGTACGCGCCGCGATCGAACAGATCGTGACGGCTGAGGATCCTCCGCTCGAGGCCGCCGCCGCACTTGATGCAACCCTGGGTGAACTGTTTGCCACATCCGCCCAGGAGGTCTGTGCGCTTGCTGGCCTCGCTCCATCCTCGATCCAGGCGATCGGCAGCCATGGCCAGACCCTGCGCCATCGCCCCGAGCGGACACCTCCTTTTACCATCCAGATTGGAAACCCGGCCATCATCGCGGAGCGCTCCGGCATTACGACTGTCGGTGATTTCCGCAGCCGCGACATCGCCGCCGGCGGACAGGGCGCACCGCTCGTCCCGGCATTCCACCAGTGGCTGTTTGCGGACCCGGGTGAGCACCGCGCCGTACTGAATCTCGGCGGCATTGCGAATCTCACAATCCTGCGGCCCGGTGGGCCTGTCCAGGGCTTTGATACCGGCCCCGCAAACACGCTCCTCGATCAATGGATCGCACACCATCAGAAGGGCGTGCGGTACGACGAAAACGGCGCCTGGGCGGCTCAAGGCACAGTGCTGCCCTGGCTACTCAACGCGCTGCTGACCGACCCCTATTTTTCCCGGTCGCCGCCAAAGAGCACAGGGCGTGAGCACTTCAATCTGGAGTGGGTGCGCGGCGCGATCGGCAAGCGCGATGTGCGACCCGAGGATGTGCAGACGACACTTGCCGAGCTTACCGCCACAACCATCACGCAGGCGCTTCATTCCTGGGCAGCCACGACCACTGCCGTCTATGTCTGCGGCGGGGGTCGCCAAAACCAGGAACTCATGCGAAGACTTGCCGCAGGCTATCCTGCCCGATGGAGTGGCACGGAAGCGCTCGGGCTTGATGCGGGCTGGGTCGAGGCGTCTGCATTCGCCTGGCTCGCGGCGCAGACACTCGCGCAGAGGCCCGGAAACGTGCCAGCCGCAACCGGTGCACGGCGCCCGGTCGTGCTGGGCGCCGTCTACTGGCGATAGTGATCTAAACCGAAAACGAAGAACCGCAACCGCAGGTCGACTTTGCCTGAGGATTCTTGATGACGAACTGCGCGCCCTCGAGACCCTCCTGATAGTCGATTTCGGCACCATTCAGGTACTGGAAACTCATCGGGTCAACCAGGAGCGTGACGTCGCCGTTCGCCACCTTGGTGTCCCCATCCTGGACCTGATCGTCAAATGTGAATCCGTACTGGAAGCCAGAGCAACCACCACCGGAAACGAACACTCTCAGCATGAGTTCCGGATTATTCTCCTCGGCAATCAGTGCCTGCACTTTGCGCGCAGCGCTGTCTGTGAAGATCAACGGACTCGGCATTTCTGAAACGGCCGCCATCTCGCTCATACACTGTACCTCCGAAGGACTGCAGGTATTATCGTCGCGATGGCCGAGACGGTCAACCAGCAGTGTCAAGCCCCGGATGCATCGCTCGGCTTCTTGAAGGCCTCGACCGGCTTGAGGTGTGACACACTCCGAACCTCGGACTCATGGATAAGCTTGCCGTTGATCCGCGCGCCGAGCGCCATCTGCAACGTTTTATAGTAGATATCCCCTTGGACCTCGGCTTTTTCCTGCAGTTCAAGGTGCTCAAGCGCGCGCACATTACCCTTGACCGTGCCATTCAGCACCACGTGCGGCACGGAGATGTCACCGTTGACCGCCGCCTGCTCGCTCACGATCAGAACGCTGCCGACCTCGGTGCCGCCAGAGAGATTGCCCTTGACGCGGCCATCCACGCGCAGGCCACCGGAAAATACGATGTCTCCTTTGATTTCGGTCTTTGGCCCAATCAGGGTATCGATCGTGCCGCAGGGCTTCTCGGATTTTTCCAACTTCTTGTTCCATGCACTCATTGGGAGCGTCTCCTGTCTAATCGTTATCTCGTCATCAACCTGACGCTGGCCACGCAAAACGTTTCTGTATCCTGCGCCCTTCGGCCCGCACGTCGACATCGATGAGTCTGGGGGAAAAACCACGCGGAAGGTCGAGGGTTCCCTCGACATCCTGAAAGTATTTAAAGTGGACCGGGATAGGCTTGTCAACCTGCCGGGGGAAAGCGAATTCGACCAGGGAACCTGCGGATGACCCTTTGATTTTAAAACGAAGTGTCCCGGACACGCCACCGCGCGCCTCGAAGGGCTGGACCAGAATCAGGGCGTAACGGTAGCGTTGGCCCGACGCGCGGCGCAGGGTGAGTCGTTCGATCGTCACCCCTTTGATGGGCGTGTGGGGCGATAAGACAGTACGGTAAAGATCGACCTGTTCCTCAAGCTTCATGATCCGCCGTGCCGATCGGCCAAGCGAGCGATGGAGGTCGTGGTAGGCCGCCTGATCCATTTCAAGCGAACGTTGCGCGACCGCAAGCCCCTGTCGCAACGTCTGGTTCTCAGCCGCGAGACGGTCGATCCGTTGTTGCAGTCTGTGTTCGCGCGTGATGGCGGCTGCCCGGTCATAGCCCGCCATCAGGAGACCGCGCCGATAGAGGCCGACACTGGCAAGCACCGCGAGCACGGCAACGCCGGCGATTGCGAGGATGCGGACTGTTCGCGACGAACGTGACCGGACTACCACGTCGCCCCTGAAATTCTGAACCATTGTGACCTCTTGCCGCCCTCAGAGAGTATAGCTACGGGCAGGGACGCCTCAAGGCGTCAGGGCAGCAGACCGGGGGCCTCGAGGCCGAGCGTCTCGGGCAGACCAAACATGAGGTTCATGTTCTGTATCGCCTGACCGGCTGCACCCTTGGTGAGGTTATCTATTACGGCAAGCACAATGGCAAGGTCGCCGCGTGCAGCGCGATGGACGGCGATCTGACACATGTTCGATCCACGCACAGAGCGGGTCTCAGGATGGGAGCCCGCGGGCAACACGCGCACGAACGGCTCATCCCGGAAACGGCGCTCGAACAATGCCTGCAGATCAATGGCCGGATCCTGCAGCGGGGCGTACAGCGTTGCATGTATGCCGCGGATCATCGGCGCAAGATGTGGCACGAACGTGATCCCGATCGGGGTCCCGGCCACGGCCGAAAGCTCCTGCTCGATCTCCGGAAGATGGCGATGGCCGGCTACGCCGTAAGCCTTGAAGGTATCCGCAGCCTCGCCAAACAGGGTATGTACATGCGGCGTGCGTCCGGCCCCGCTCACGCCGGATTTGCAATCAGCAATAAGACGCGTGCGATCGACCGCATCGACCTCGATGAGCGGCAGGAGGCCAAGCTGGACCGCCGTTGGATAGCAACCGGGGTTGGCCACGAGACGCGCATTAATGATCTCGCGCCGCCGGGTCTCCGGCAAACCATAGACCGCTTCGGTGAGCAGTTGCGGACAGCGGTGCGGCTGCTTGTACCAGCGTTCCCATAAGGCAGGGTCACGCAGCCTGAAATCAGCGGCAAGGTCGATCACGCGCACACCGTGCTCAAGCAGTGCCGGGGCGTGCTCCATGGCGACACCGTTTGGAGTCGCCGAGAACACAACATCGCATTCCGCAAGTCGCGCAGCTTCCGGACGGGTGAACGCGAGATCGAGATAGCCCTCCAAGTGCGGAAATACGGTGGCGACGGATTTTCCGGCCTCACCGCGCGACGTAATAGCCTTGAGACACACACGCGGATGCCGCGCGAGCAACCGTAGCAGCTCCGCGCCGCTGTAGCCGGTGCCGCCAATGATGCCGACGTCGATGATGGGTTCGCCCATAGGCAGCGCATTCTAGCAGGCGGGCTTGAACCCCGAAAGAAATCACGTTTCACGGTCCAGCCCCTCTGCGTAGCGACCCCGGCCACTCCGGCTTCGTGGAGGCCACCCGCGGGTGTTTACAGGGCATCGCTCCGGGCAACGCTGCCGATTGACGCGACCCGTATCCATCAGGCTACTTTCGTCACATACTTCGAAAGACCGCCCCCAAAGCCGTTGTCTGTCTCGGAGAAAACTTCAAAGAAGCCTTGAGTGTGCCGGTATTGCCCGGGAAATACCGCAAGCGCCTGCGCACGACGAACAGACAGGAGCGACTGAATGAGGAGGCCCGAAGACGGGAGCCTGTCATTCGCAACTTCCCGAACGCTGAGTCCACCCTGAGCCTCGTGGGCACACTCTTGGCCAAACAGAACGAGCGGTGGATCGAGCGGCGCACCCTCGACAAGGATAAATTCAACGAGTGGCTCGCGGCCCGAGCCCTTCAGTCATTTCGGATAACGTGGTGTCGTCGCGCCAAGCAGAGGACGTCAAGGCCGGATCGAATTTGCAGCGGAAATTGGACTTGACCCATAATAAGGGTCGTTCGTGACACTCCCGGGGTACATCGGGCCAGGATACACGGGGCGCGGGTAAAGGTGGGATCAGTTCAAGGGTGCCTTTGCACATCGCTCCGACCAAAGTCATAAGGAAGGCGGCCTGATGAATGATAGTCTCAGTCTCGTCGACGGCCGGATCCTGTTGTCTTCTGGTGTGACATCAATACCGGCAGACGAGAAAAAACAGCAATAGAGCACGAGAAAGGACTGAATCACAGGGGGTACGGAAAACCGTGAGCCGATACGCAGCCAAGCAAACCTACGATCAAACAGCGGTACTCCGCATAATGGGCGCTGCGGTGCTTGCGGTACGCCTAGTGATTGGATGGATCTATTGGGGTGGTGGGACACGTCGCTTTATCTACGCACCTCAGAAACTGAATCCTCATGCGCACAGCTGGATGGCAAATAAACTCCAAGGTGGGATGCCAGGCGCAGTCCTTGGCGTTGGGCACATCGTCAGCGCCATTCTTCACAACCCAACTTTAGTCTACTGGTTACTTGTGCTCGTCAGTGCCGTAGAACTCGTGAGCGGCCTCGGGCTGATCCTAGGGGCACTCACACGGCTAAATGCCACATTAAGTATCGGCTTGAGCGTCTCCCTCATGCTGCTCTTTGGCTGGCAGGGGGCGACTTGCATAGACGAATGGACAATGGCATCAGCGACCTTCGCCATGGCCTGTACCGTGTTTACCACCGGCGCCGGTCTGTGGTCTGTCGACAGTTGGCTTATGAAAAGAAACCCGCGTCTGGCGGACACTATCTGGTTTCGGTGGTTAGGGAGCGCCCCGCTTACCGCCCGCGAGCTGGATGGTTGGGGCAAGAGCCTCGGCATCGTCGCGATCTTGTTCTCGCTCGTTTTCTACAATTACTACCGTGGCTCGATCTTTACGCCATTTCATGGCGGCCCGGTGAGTCCCGGGAAACACCATATCACCTTAAGCCAAAGCACCTTGTCACCAGACGGTCGACTGAAAGTCTTTGCCTACCTGGATGGCGGAACACCTGCGGTGCCCTCCCATGTAGTCAGGGTCACGGTGAACGGACCCAGTGGAACCATGGAGACATGGAGCGGAAAGACACTTGAGAAGGCCGCCAAGGGCCACATTCACAACGTGTATATATACAATAAGTTTGGGCCAGGCCTCTTCGGAATAAAAGCAAAGATGGGCGCAAAAGCCTGGATCACCTTACGGCCAGCGCAACCGGTTCATCTAACGGCAGGGCAGTACACGATTATTTTCCAGAACATTAATGGTAAAAAGTTCAAGACCCAGGCCACGCTGTCGTAAGACCTCGGGCAGATGGCCTCGCTCAGCCAGGTCTTACCAGGCTGACCGGAACGAAGACCACCGCGTTTCGTGGAGACCTGACAAGGGATGACGGTCCGTCGCCGTCACAAAAATCCCGGCTGTGAAGCGATGCGAGGACTTGACGACACCCAGACCATTATTATCGTACAAGTTCACCGTATTGCCACCGTGAGTGCGTGATGTACTGGTCCGGATCCCCGGGCCCGCACGTTCAATAAGCGCTGCCTCACCACCCGCAGCCCCTTCGTACGGGTCGACGCCCATTGAACACGAGGACGACCAGATGGTGTCCGAGAGCCGCCCTCATCAGAATTTCGCATTCAGCGTGACATATACAGTACGCGGGGCTCCGGGTTCTCCCAGTAATTCTCCTGGGACACCATAATAACCGCCACTGCTGATATATTCATATGCGTTGTATTGTTTGTTAAACACGTTATACACGCCCACGGTTAAAGATACTTTCTGTACACCCGAGAGCAAGTGTTGGCGGTTCACAATCTTCAGAGAGACATTCCAGATACCGAACGCTGGCAACTTCTGGTTCGTCGGGGCATTAGTATTGTTGTTATAGATATCCTGAGCGCCTGTGTACTGCCACCACACACTCGGTGAGTAGACGATACCGTGCTTATACATCTGATAGTACGCCCCCAGGTTCACCGTTTGCGCCGGCACATTGGAGACCGGCAAACCCGCATAGGAACCGCCACTCGGAGTCGTATAATTTGTATATGTGGCTTTCTCAAAACTGATATTTGAGAAAACATGGACGGTCAGGGCTGTCCCAACGTTGAATTTTGAAAAGCCGATAAGTCGCTGAGGGAACTAACAAAAAGCCGCAAATGAGAATGTCCTCGATTTCAACTGCCTGCAATGCCATGGTCGCCCCGGCTCAAATACT
>JAJYDT010000077.1 GCA_021777335.1 Pseudomonadota bacterium
CATCGAGCATACCGGGGGTGCCTGCGTTGCGACCGCCTCGTCCTGGCGACCGCGCATCTACGACAACTACTGCCGCGACGTTGCGACCCGGAACACGGCGGGCATATTCGTGTCGAACGAATCGGAGATTCATCAGGCAGGCACCGACGTCTACATTCACAACAACGTGATCATCCTCGGGGGGAGCCGGCCCGCAGTCGAGATCGCGCCAAACGCCATGACCAGCGATCGGACCCTGCATATTGACCATAACCTGTACTGGTCACCAAAGGGTGCCAGGGGCGTGCGGTTCTCCTGGGTGCGGGGGCTCGGCGAGGGCAAGTTCTCGTTCTATTTCGTGTCTTTCTCCACGTGGCAGCGGCTAACGGGGTTTGATCGGGATTCCATGGTCTCGCCGCCAACGCTTGCCATGGAGCGCCGCATCCTGGGGGGCGCTGTGGGCCTCCCATCAAGCGGTGCCTCTCTGCACTGAGGCAATCCCCAGCTGAAAAGTTTGCGCCGATCGGGTAAAGTCGGCAACTGATTTTCTTTCGGAACAGCACATGCCTGATTACAGAATCGCACCCTCGATCCTGTCCGCGGATTTCGCGCGCCTTGGAGAGGAGGTCAGCACGGTGTTGGCGGCGGGCGCGGATATGGTGCATTTCGACGTCATGGACAACCACTATGTCCCGAATCTCACCATTGGCCCGCTCGTATGTGAGGCCCTGCGCAAGCACGGTGTAAAGGCGGACATCGACGTACATCTCATGGTGAAGCCGGTCGACCGGATTGTGCCGGATTTTGCGAAGGCGGGGGCCACGTATATCACCTTCCATCCGGAAGCGAGCGAACACGTTGACCGGACGCTCCAGCTTATCAGGGGCAGCGGCTGCAAGTGCGGCCTCGTGTTCAACCCGGCAACGCCGCTGTCTTACCTCCAGTACACGCTCGGACAGATTGACATGGTGCTGCTCATGAGCGTCAACCCGGGTTTCGGTGGGCAGAGCTTCATCCCGTCCGCGCTGACCAAGTTGAAACAGGCGCGTGAGCTGATCGCAGCCAGTGGCCGTCCGATCCGGCTCGAGATTGATGGGGGTGTCAAGACGGAGAATATCCGTGAGATTGCCGAGGCGGGGGCCGATACTTTTGTTTCCGGCTCGGCCATCTTCGGTACGCAGGACTACAAGGCGACCATCGCGCGCATGCGCGATGAGCTTGCCAAGGCGCGGGTATGAGCGTCACGGCGTTGCGGGTAGTGCCACCGTTCGCCGCGCGCCTGGTGTTGGTGGATCTTGACGGCACCTTGGTGGATACCGCGCCCGACCTCGCGGCGGCCGTCAACCGTATGCTCGATGACATGAACCGCGCCCCCTATGACGACGAGGTGGTAGCCCGGTGGATCGGCAATGGTGTCAAGCGGCTCGTAAAGCGCGCCCTGACGGGTACCTCGGACGGCGAGCCGGAGCCTGACCTCTTCGAGCGCGGTTATGCGTTGTTTCTCGAACATTACGGCCGGCATCTTGCGGATCACGGCGGTCCGTTTCCGGGTGCCGAGAGCGCACTTAAGGCGCTCCGTGAGGCCGGGTTTCCGCTTGTGTGTATTACTAACAAAGTCACGGCCTTTACCACACCGTTGCTCGATCTGCTCGGCCTTAGCCGCTATTTCGATCTTGTGCTGAGTGGAGACAGTTTGCCACGGTGCAAGCCGGACCCGCTGCCGGTACTGCATGCCTGCAGCGCATTTGGCGTGATACCGGAAGAGGCCGTGCTGGTCGGTGACTCCGAGAGCGACGTGCGTGCCGCGCGTGCCGCGGGCACCGGGATCATCTGCGTCCGCTACGGGTACAATCAGGGGATCGATCTTGCCGGTCTTGGCCCCGATCTTCTGATCGATGCGCTGCCGGAACTGCCGGGATGCCTCTCGTACTGCGGCCCCTCACGCTGAATCTGACCCTCGTCCGGCCAGCGGGGATACCCCGGTGCTGTTGACACCGGAGGAGTTCGAGCGTTACCGGCGCGCCGGGTGCAACCGGGTTCCGCTGGTGCGCGAGGTGCTTGCCGATCTGGATACGCCGCTGAGCGCCTACTTGAAACTTGGCAGCGGCCGCTATTCCTACCTTCTGGAATCGGTCCACGGCGGCGAGAAATGGGGTCGCTATTCGATGATTGGCCTGCCCTGTACCACTGTCCTTCGGGTCTTCGGCCGTTCGGTCACGGTTGAGCAGAATGGTACGGTTGTCGAGCGACTCGATGTCGAGGATCCGCTCGATTTTGTTCGGGGTTTCAAGGCTCGCTATCGCATGCCGGAGGGCCAGTCGCTGCGATTCACCGGCGGGCTTGTCGGTTATTTCGGCTACGACACCGTACGCTACATCGAGCCGAGCCTCGGCGAGGCCGTGAAACCGGACGATATCGGGGGCCCCGATATCCTCCTGCTTCTTTCAGACGAAGTGGTCGTATTTGACAACCTCTCCGGCAAGCTGCACGTGGTGGTGCACGCTGACCCTGGTATCGCGGGCGCTTACGCACAGGCGGTACGGCGTCTCGACGAAATCGTCGGCCAGCTCTATGAACCCCTGGACCAGGTTCCGGCACCCCAGGGGTCCAGGCTTGGAGAGCGCGATTTTGTCTCCGGATTCAGCCAGACCGCCTTTGAGGCGGCAGTAGAACGCGTCCGCGAATACATACGCGCGGGTGACGTCATGCAGGTTGTGCTCTCGCAGCGATTGTCGGTGCCGTTCCACTACCGTCCGATCGACCTCTACCGCTCGTTGCGCACGCTCAATCCCTCTCCCTACATGTATTTTCTCGATCTCGGTGAGTACCACATCGTCGGCTCGTCCCCCGAGATCCTTGCCCGTCTCGAGGACGACCGTGTGACGCTGCGGCCGATTGCAGGTACGCGACCGCGGGGGCGCGGAGAGCATGAGGATCGCGCCCTTGAACGCGAGCTGCTGGCCGATGAGAAGGAGCGTGCCGAACACGTCATGCTGATCGATCTTGGCCGCAACGACATCGGACGGGTTGCGGAGACCGGCACCGTGGTGGTTACCGAAACCATGGCGATCGAGCGTTACTCTCACGTAATGCACATTGTCTCCCACGTGACTGGCCGTCTGTGCGCAGGCCTCGACGCAATCGATGTGCTGCGCGCCACCTTGCCTGCAGGCACCCTGAGCGGTGCCCCCAAAGTACGTGCCATGGAAATCATCGATGAACTGGAGCCGGTGAAGCGGGGGGTCTATGGGGGAGCCGTTGGCTATATTGGTTGGAACGGGAACATGGATCTTGCGATCGCGATCCGTACCGCGGTCATCACACATGGCCAGCTGCACGTGCAGGCGGGCGCCGGGATTGTCGCCGACTCCGTGCCCCGCAGCGAGTGGGCGGAGACCATGAGCAAGGGGCGCGCCATGTTCGCCGCCGTCGCCATGACCGCGGAAGGGCTTCCACCGCAGCACGAGACCTGAACGGCGCGCGCTGCCGCCGCAGACGTGCGGGACGAACCTCGTGATCCCCGACTCACCCCGGTTCGGTGGGCAAGGACGATGATGGCCCTGTCCGTCGTCTCCGGTATGATGACGGTATCCGGCACCGCGCGGTGCGTGCGGTCGCGCACCGATTGATGTCTGCACGAACGGGAACGTATCCCCGGATCGTGGTTGGCGATTGCGCATGCCGCCGGCCGAGGTTGGTACCGGTCGCCCCTGATCCCCCGGAAGGGCGCCACCAATAGGCAGAGCGGGGGCCGCATACAATCTCCGGATCCTGGTGTGTGCGCTGATGACCGGGATCCGGGTCACCGGAGGTGTTTTGGCATCATGGGAGGATTGCTCCGTCACCGGAGGCTCCAGCTTCTGGCGGTGTTTCTTGTGGGTGTCGCGCTCGGCGGCTATCTCTTTATCGGTTCGCAACCCCGTTCGTTTCCGCTCCTTACGTCCTGTGGCCCTTCGTGTCACGCGCTTCCCGAGCTCGCGGGGCTCGCGGCTTCCGTCGGCATCCGCCTTGCTCCGGGCATGTTGCCGCAGGAGGTGGCTCAGACGAAATATTGCGTGGCCATGAAAAATCCGTTTCCTGACGAACCGGTAGATATCGTGGTGATTCCCCGGAAAGACATCAAGGACGTCGCCGACATCGTGCCCAGCGACGCACCGTACGTGATGGGTTGCCTTGAGCTGATCGGTTCAATCATACGCGCGCAGCATCTGTCATCGTATCGTGTCCTGACCAATGGTGCCGGCATTCAGGAGGTGCGGTACCTGCACTTTCATATCCTTGCAAGATAACGCATGGATACGGACCACACTGCTGTGTCATCGGCGCTTGCCGATCTTCCGGCCACCATCCGCAGTCACTACCCTGCTCGTGCGGATCCTGGCCGGGAGGCCCCGCGGACCTGAAGCGCCACTCCATAGTGCACGTTGATGCCGCCCCCCCAGGTTTCCTGAAGAGCGCTGTCGTTCCTCGCGGGGAGCGCAGTGTTCATTTTCCGGCGGCCGCCGAAATGGCGGGGGCAGCGCCGGACACAAAGATGGCTACCCGGCATCTGGCATCATCGAAGGCCTGCAAAGGTGCCCGTGGTTGTACAGATACCGCTGTCATAAATCCGTCATCAAACAGTCACGAAACCGCCATCAGGCAAGTCCATATTGCTGCCGCAGGGGCGGACAGGACCGGGAGAATTTGATCCCGCCAAATGATAAGCACTGCGGGATGACAGTGCAGCAGGGACACACGGTCTGCCCTTGGGTTCCTATTTCGAGCAGTCAACACTACCTACAGGGGAGGAGTCTTGTCATGTTACAACCAGATACCCGGGCCCGGCGGTTCCTTCTGGCGCTCGCTGCGTCGGCCATCGTTGCGGCACCCGCGAGCCATGCCAGCACGTTGCAGAGTTTTCTGAGCCAGGGGACGTACAACGGCTACCTGCGCGACTACTACTTCACACGCAACTTCACCAGTGCGGCAGCGCCGTTTGATCTCAAAGCCAACTCCTTCGGCGGCATGTTCAATTACCTGACCCCGACCTTTGGACCGGGATTCAAGGTCGGAGGCACGTTCTGGAGCGCCCAGGATCTCTTCGGTCTCAACAACGGAACCGGAAACTACGGCCATCTTGAAACCACGCTGGCTGGCACTCAGCCGATTCAGACCCTGGGTCAGGCCTATCTGCAGTACCAGCACCACGATGTCCTGGTCCGGGCCGGCAATCAGCTGATGAACACCCCCTGGATGGGGCCGTCGGATTCCCGCATGGTTCCTGCGACGTACCAGGGTGTCCTTGCCGACGTGACCGTCACGCGCGGGATCGATCTGGTTCTGGCTCGGGAGTATCGCTGGAAGAGTCGCACCTCCAGCAACTTCTCCGAGACCAATCTGTATAACACGAATGGGCTCGACAATATCTACGGCGGGCAGCCAAATGCCGCAGTCGGTACCCAGGGTAACAACGGAACAGCGGTCGCCGGGCTCACCTATCATGGCCACGGTGACATCGGACAGGCCTGGTACTACAAATTCTATGGTTTGACCAACGCAGTCTATGCCGACGATGCGTACACTTTTAACAAGGCTGGCCTCGGGATTGCCCCGGTGATCGGCGCGCAGTATCTGCATGAGTCGAGCGGGGCCAACAACATGCTCTTGTCAAACGTCAATAACGATACCTACGGCGCAATGGCGGGGCTCAATTTTGACCACGGCGACACGGTCGCGGTGTCGTACGACACGATATCCACGCATGCAGGAACGTTCAAGAACGGCGGTATCGTTTCTCCCTATTCGGCAGGGTACGCGACAGATCCGCTCTATACGACCTCAATGACCGCAGGACTTGTCGAAAAAGGCGTCGGCGATGCATGGAAGGTGGCCGGAACGTTCTACTTCATCCAGCAGCAGATGCGGTTCATCGCGAGCTACGCCCGCTACAATACCGCCCCCAACTTCGCCAATACGGACGAGACGGATCTCGATGTCACGTGGTTCTTCCACGGTATCCTGAAGGGCTTGTCGGCGCGTAATCGCCTGGGGATTGTGCAGGGCCTGAATGGCAGCGACGGGTCACCCAATCTCGGCACGTTTTACTTCAACCGCGTCATGCTTGAGTACGATTTCTGAATGGTTCAGTCATGATCCCGGCGCGCCGCGAGGCAACCGCCACGGCTCACACACACGTGTCCTGTCCTATAAAAAAGCGCCCTGGGGGACTCCCCAGGGCGCTGGATGTGCCGCATTTTGCCCGCTTAGAACCCGACCTGGAGCTCCACCTGCAGCGTATGGCTGATATAGACGCCCGGCAGGGCCTGGGTGACCGAATTCGTATTATTGCTGCTCGGGATGATGTAGTTCACCTGAAGCTTGGTGGGGAGTGCCTTTCTGGTTGTGAAATCGTAATTCACTCCCAGCGTCGTGTTGTCGATAGAGCCGTCTGCATTGAGACGATCAAAGCGGACCACCGGCTCGATTCGCCGCATGAGTTTGTAACCGGCATACACGTACCAGTCGTTCACCGAGTGGGACAAGAAGGCGCCCCCAAGGTACGGATGGATCGTCCGGACGTACTCCAGACCATATTCCGCCCCTGCCATGTTGCCCGCCAGTCCGGCGTCCCAAGTCAGGATGTCGCTGGGGCTGCCAGGAGTGGTTACGTTATTGACCGCCTGCTCGTCGCCGCTGACCTCGAAGTTCATCATCTTGCCCATGCCATAACCGACGCGGGCGGCCACGAGATACTTGCCCGGGACGTTGCCGTTGGTTGCTGGCAACACTGGTGCATATTGATAGGCGCTGCCGACCAGTACGCCTGCATTTTTGTCTTGGTTGTTCGCGTTATTAAAGAGACCGAGGGCATAATTCAGGCCATAGCCGGACCCGTTTTTGTTGTGGACCATCAAACCGATGTCGCGCTGGGGCAACAGATTCGTGCCCATGTTACGGTTGATAAACTGCAGCCTGGCACCCGAGACCTGAAATTCCT
Organism: Pseudomonadota bacterium; assembly: GCA_021777335.1. Lineage (GTDB taxonomy): Bacteria > Pseudomonadota > Gammaproteobacteria > Acidiferrobacterales > Acidiferrobacteraceae > JAJYDT01. The sequence goes on from JAJYDT010000077.1 coordinate 6,959, forward strand.
GGCCGACCGGGGTTTTGAACTGACCCACCTCGAGCTCGGCGAACGGCAGCATATTCAGGCCGACTGCGGCGTCGCGTATCAGGCCCTCATTCCCCTTGTCGAAACTGTACTGAAACAGGTAGCTGATGTCCGACGTTGCGTTGCCCTTGACCCCCAACCGGATGCGGTTGAGGCTAAAGCCCATTCCTTTGGCAGCGCTCATATCGGTGTTCTGACCCGCCAGCACCTGGCCATAACCCCAGACCGTTGGTTGGCCGGCGAAGGCTGTAACCGGGGCTATTAAAGCAATGCCCAAAGAAACCGCGAGAATTCTCTGTTTGTACATTAAAAAGTCTCCTCTCAAAGAGATTTATTTTTTCAAACGCGCGGACTGTAGCATACGAGTGTCGAGACCGCTATATAGATAGAAACGGGTTGAAATACAAGGGGGCGCGGGTTCTCGCGCCCGTCTGGTGCTCGTGCCCGCGGAAATATTAACCGCGGTCACGGCGACGACGGCATTCTGTCGCGGTTCGTTCAACCGTTGGGTGCCGACCCGATGAACGACGTGGCTCCGACGACCCGGGTCATTAACGTAACGAGGCGCGAACCGGGGAGAAAGCGCCGGCAAAAAAATCCGCCGAGCGGTGGTCACTGCACGACCGGTGCATCCGGTTTTTACGGGGTCCGCCGGCCCGGTCACGGGGATGCGTCGACCGATTGCGCCATCCGGCGCAGGAACCGGATGGCCACTGCAGGCCGGGGCTTGGTACAGCGCGGACACGCCCGGCCGCGGCCTGGGATATTGAGCCAGTACCCGGAGACCTGGTTGCGTGTCGCTCGTGCATCGCGATAGAGCGTTTCGGCCGTCGTTTTGTGACCGGACGGGCCGGTGCTCAAGCCCGCCAGGATCACGGTATGAGGATTGATCTTTCGGATCTGGCGGACGATTGCGATCACCAGGGTGCGGTAGCGCGCCGGATGGTTCTCCGCCCCCTGCGCCTGGATTTCATAGACCCCGGCGTCGGATGCCAGCGCGCCAGCCAGATCGAGCCGTAAAAACTCGGGGTAGATGCGGCCGCGATAACGGGGTTCCAGCGAATGCACCAGATCGAAGGCCGGGGTGGCAATCAGTATCTTGCCCTGGCGGTGCGCCCAGGCGGCCGCACGGGCATAGGTGGCGAGGGGATGGTGTTGTTCCGGGCCGGGCGTCAGGGGCCAATGCTCGAGGTCCAATAAGACCGCGCGACCCCGGCGGGTCACGGCCCGGCGGAACCCGGCGAGACTCGCGGCGCCGCGCACCCGGAGGGCCCGTGAGGGCGCATCAGCACTCTTCCCATAGATCCAGGTCGTCTGATGGTTCAGATACCCCTGCAGCAGGTGTCGGCCGCCCCGTGTGTGTGCAAGATGCGTGACCGCGCTTCCGGTGATCAGCCAGACTGTATGGCCCCTGGAAAGGGGTTGCGCGCGCGACAGACCGGGCAAAGACAAGAGTATGGCAAGTACCAGGGTGCCAACCTCGACCCGGCGGGTGGGTGTTTCCCGATTTCCCGTGCGGCGGGTCGGCATCAAGTATCTCCGTGTGTTGACCGACTGGTTGCGCCGCCTGCACCGCGTGATTCCCGCCGGGGCGGTAGGGGCCTCGGGTCGATTGTATCCGAAGTCGCGGTTCAGTCTGTGTGGCTCCACGTTGGCCGGTGTATCGTACGG
>JAJYDT010000017.1 GCA_021777335.1 Pseudomonadota bacterium
ACCAGAAAGAGGCAATTGGGTTTTCGGACATCCCGTGCTCTTACTGTCAGCCTATATGATAGATCAGGTTGAGTGTGGTGAAGGTTGTAGTCTTGGCATAATGGACCAAGGCGGTCGAAGGGAGGCTCGTATAATGGATCAACTCCTCCGAGAACTTGAGCGCTAAATGATGGACCAGGGTGAAGCTGATACCCGTGTCGGAAGTCATAGAAGTGCCTGTGCGGGCACCGACCACACTAAAAGTCTGGCTAAAACGACTCCCGTGGCGCAGGTGCCACACATATTTCATTACCATATCTGCTACCGGCTCATCATTAGCAGGGTGGCCATTCGGATAGGCATTTTGCCGCGCGCCGCCACCTGCCTCCAGATCCAGGTGCATCGTTGGCGTCTGTACCACTCGTTGCCCAGCATTGAGCGTCTCCATGACATAGTAATCGTAACCATCAAAAAGGTTATGGTCATAACGGATACTGCCCACAAGAAAGCCGATGGGGGCATGCCGTAGCGTCCGCTTTGCCTGAAGTTTGGCAACCAGACGATTCACACCGGCCACATTATCGTAGGAAAAATAGTTGTAGCTGAGATTTCCCCCATAGTCCCACAGCCCTATCCTGTCACGCACGCGATCATTTGAATTCATGCTGTTAGTGAGCGCAACACCTGATGTCGAGGACAGGCCAGCTCCAATCTGGGCACGTAGCCCGGGCTTTGATACCGTCTTTGCTGCCTGCGCCACCTGACTTGTCATAACCAGGAATACGGGAAAAACGCAGGCGTTCACGACACGCCAAACAAGGGTTTTCCTATACCGGGGATACTGGGCCATGTACGGATATCAGCCTTTTTTCTTCACTGCAACCGGTGTGGCCACATGATCTTGAAAAGAGCCTTCTGGTGAATCCGTCGACCATAACGGCAGAAGACCCCCAATGCGCGCGTCTTTATCCGCGTCCTTAGCCACCTCATCTCGCTGTTCATCCTCACGGTTTTGGCCGTGGGGATAACGCTCCGTCCTGGGTACGCAGTACCACGCCACGCCGCGAGGCCACCAACTGCTGCGCGCAACCAGTCCCGCACATCAACACGGTCTTCTTGCCAGCATTGCGCCCTTTTTTTCCAGAAGCCGATACGGTAATGAGAGTGAAGCTAAGAAACTCAGACTACATAAGCGCCGAGAATCAGCGCTCCAGGATACAACGGTCCCTGAGGACACAAGAGCTGACACAATTCAGGAGAAACGATGCAGTGTTCCAAAAGATAAGCAACGTAGCATCAGCCATATGCCAGTCATAACGAAGAATACATAGACAAATACATAATCATTGCGGGACCCTGGAGCAGGAAAGGCAAGAGTTTGTCACGTACCAGAGAGTCTCGATATCCGTATCGACTGGGGATATTCCCATTAGTTCCCGGAGTCGGTTACGGCGTTTTATCACCCCCAAGGTACAGATCCATGTCCTCGCATGCTGATCCGATTCTGAGCGCCTGTCCTGAAGTGCTTCTGGCGGATGCTGATCGCATCGGGCTTCGGTCATGGAGACTGCTTGTTGCCCTAACCGATACAGTGTCGGCACCACCACGTAACGAAACGAACAACGTGAGATGCGACTGATTGACACGCGGGGCGTGTGTCGAAATCTATCGGCAAACAGGCCCGGGTACTGTTACTCGGCGTCCCATGGACAGGAATGCCAGGAATTCCTGAAGCACTCAGGCGAGCGGGTCCCGCTCCGGGAGGTTCTGGACTTAAGCGCTTTGGACACAGGTCATGTCTCCGCATGCGTTACGCTCCGACGGCCAGGCGGCAGTCCGTGATAAAGAGCATCCATCGTGCAACCGATTTACACCACAGGGGCACAGACGGGAATCACTGCCTGAGGATTCCCACCATATCCTTAAACGGCGAGGCTTGTCGCGCACCGGATCAGCGCGGTACGTCAACCAGCATGGGCATGATCACAAGCTGTATCCCTTTGAGATGGAGGCGGCGCTGCAGCGAAATGGCGGTATGATTATGCAACAGCTTGGTCCAGAGGTTCTCCTCCCGGAAGATCAGCGTACCCGCGAAAAACACCACACCCGGGTACTCCTTCAGTGTCTCGTCGGCAAGCTTCACGGCCGAGTCCACTGCATCCATTCCAAAGGAGGACCGCCCCGCGGACGGCAAACCGTGGGCTGTGCAGAATCCCACGTAAGTGGCAAGTTGGCGGTCGGTGTCCTCTATCAGGTTATCCATATTCCGCGCGCCTTTCATGCGGCTATTGTCAACCACGCCGACACTCAGAAATATAAAGTTCTTAAAATATCCTGGGAACAACCGCTGCACATTGAGCAGCGAGTGAATACCGACACCTTGGTAGTTCGACACGAAAAACGCTGCCGTCGGCTCATTCTTGTCCATCTTCGGGGCCGGCGGATGCGATGGTGGCTCAGGAATCTGGGTCAGCACCTCATCAAGGTTGGCAAGGCGCCGCTGTATACGACGGTAGTGGCGCTCTATCACGAAACCGACGATGATCAGGGACACCGTCACGAGCACGGTCACCCATCCGCCCTCGTAAAACTTTTCCTCCAAGGTCACGATCAGGATGCTCGCGGTCAGGATAAATCCAGGCACGGACACAAGAATGCGCCGGGGCCACTCCGGTTCTGTGCCACGATTGCGCCACCAGTACAACGAAAGCCCCAGCAGGGTTAGCGTGAACGTCAGAAACACATTGATACTGTACAGAACGACCAGAACGCCGACCTCTCCACGGGCCCCGAGCAACACAGTAAGCGCGCTCAACCCCATGACCAGAATTCCATTTCTGGTAACGAGACGATCAGACAGTTGAGCAAAGCGGCGCGGTACCCAGTAATCATTCGCCATATTTGCCAGGACCGCAGGGCCACCGAGAAATCCGGTATTGGCCGCAACAATCAGTAGCCCTGCTTCAAGCGCCAGGGTAGTCCAGAGCAGATACCGTCCGACGTTAATCGATCCCCAGTGCCAGCTTTTCAGGATATCTCCAAAAACCACAGCATTGAGCGTCTCACCAGGGACGATGTGCACGTTCCACAGAAGGTACAAAAGGATGATGCCCCCGGCGACGAACGACAGGGACGCAGCCATATAAAACATGGTGAGCTTGCCTGTGCGGACACGAGGTTCCTTGAGCGAACTGATGTTGTTCGAAACGGCCTCAATCCCGGTATATGTGCCTCCTCCAAGCGAGTAGGCGCGTAGGAAAAGTGCGATCACGAATACAATTCCAGTGCGGTGCGCTAGTATCGTAATGTCGTGTAACTGCACTGGAACCGTGGAATGGAAATGGGGAAGTCTCACGGCGATGCCGTAGATGATGAGAAACGCGTGCGTGACCACAAAACCAAGAAAGATCGGCAACAGGAACTGGACGGATTCCTTGATACCCCTCAGGTTGAGCACGAGTAATACAAGCAACAGCAGGGCCTCGGCCGGGATCTTGAAAACCTGCCAATGGGGAGAGACCAGACTGAAAAGTGCATCGACACCGGCAGCGACGGATATGGCGATCGTCAGGATATAGTCGACTACGAGTGCGCTGCCAGACACGAGCCCTGCGCGTCGGCCAAGCAGCATTGTCGCCACCTTGTACCCACCACCTCCGGTAGGAAGCAGCTCGATAACCTGGTTATAGCCGATGGAAATGATGAAAACCGTCAGCGCCGTGGCGACCGCGAGCCAGAGCCCAAGCCCCATATAGGGACCGAGGGCCTTGAATGCCTCCTCCGGGCCGTAACATGATGAGGACAACCCGTCTGCGCCGAGGCCGACCCAGGCGAGAAAGGCGATCAGGGTGATATGCTTGGTAGTTTCCGGGGAAAACGGGTCGCGGGGCGGCCCCATGATCAGCGTTGCACACCGGTGCCACCATCCCGACGATTCGCTCCCGCGATCAGAAGATGGGTCGGAAGGTTGCGTCATTTCGCGGGGTGACTACACGGCATTCTGCGGTTCGCTCTTTGGCAAGCGCCGCATTGTGTCAGGAATTCCACCTATTTTGAACCACTGGGTCCCGAGAATAATGTGCCTCCAGGGAATCATGATGGGCCGCTTACCAGTTCCACTGCCAAGTTCACCGTCACCTTTGCAAAAACCTGACGTTATCCGTAGACCAGGCACCAGGCCGCAACGGGCTCGCCTTTCCCGAGCGGAACCGACCCGTCTGCGGTTGTTGTTATAATGGACCCATCTGCTTTTGCTCTTGCAAACACCACGGTGGGGGATACCGCGCATGACAAAACGCGCTGGACCGGGAAACAATCGATACAATATGCTGACACATATCGTGCCCGCGATCATTGTGGTGAACATGCCGACGCACCAGATCTCCTGACAGACGACCTGTGCACCTCTTCCTGCCCTCAGACACCAGTGGCATGCGCGCGATCACGTATTTTCACGCAATGGCCGAGCTTGGGGTCGAGGGCCTCGTGCTTCTCGAACCGGCGACAGCGTTCGTCAGCCTCGGATACTTCGATGACCCAGAGGCTGTCGATCGTGATTTCTGCCGGCGCGCCGGGTTGCCCGTCATGCGCCGCTCGCTTGGCGGAGGCACAGTACTGCTTGGTCCGGGGCAGGTCTTCTATCAGCTCGTGGTCAAGCGGGGCAATGCGCATGTCCGTGGAATGATTAGCGACATATTTCGCCGCCTGTCCGAAGCGCCCATTGCTGCTTATGGACGCCTCGGACTTGATGTTCACTACCGACCCATCAACGACCTCGTTACGTCAGACGGCAGAAAAATATCTGGCCAGGGGGCCGGGGAGATCAACGGATACTTCTGCTACGCGGGCAACATTCTCTGCAACTTTGATGTCGATGTCATGCACCGTGTGCTGCGCGCGGAAAATGAGCGGCACCGGGTACAGATTCTCAATGCGCTACGCGACAATATGAGTTGGCTTTCCCGCGAACTTGAGGAGTGCCCTGACACCAGAACCGTCATCGACGCGCTGCGGACGTCATTTTCGTCGCTCCTTGCACCTCTCCATGAGCAGACACTCCCTGATGCGGTGGCCGCACTCGCCCACCATCTCGAGAGCGAACTCGTCTCGGAAAACGCGCTCACCATTGATCACCCCAGGCCACGGGGCGCCATAAAGATCCGGGAAGGGGTCTATGTGCGGCACGAACGAGGCTGTATTTCTGGCAGGGAGATCGAAGTCTATATCGATGTCGCGGAGCACCGGATCGCGGCCATTGCGATCGAGGGTATCGACCTGTCGGACGGGACTGTGCGTGCACTGCAGGACGTGTCATTCACGTTCGCCGATGTCAGCCGTGCACTCGCGACTGCGCCACTGCCCGGAAATGTGTCTGCGGAAGATCTGGCGCGCCTGATCGTGGGGGGCACCTAGCCGAGCGCACGACGCGCGTTCTGGAACAGCCTCAGCCATGGCGTCGCCTCCCCCCAGTCGTTGGGGTGCCAGGAACACGAGACCGTCCGCAGCGCGCGCTCGGGATGCGGCATGAGCGCGGTAAAACGGCCATCCGCAGTCGTTACTCCAGCAATACCGAGCGGCGACCCATTGGGGTTGAACGGATAACGGGTCGTCGGCGTGCCATCATGGTCCACAAAACGCAGCGCCACTAAGTGCTCCTTCAGGGCGCGTTCCGCGCCCGACTCGTCGTCAAACTGCGCGCGGCCCTCTCCATGGGATACGGGAATCGGAAGCCGAGACCCCGACATGCCAGCAAAGAAGAGTGACGGGCTCGGCGGAATCTCCACAAGGGACAGGCGTGCCTCGTACTGCTCAGATTCGTTGCGCACAAATTGCGGCCATGACGACGCTCCCGGGATCAGGTCACGCAACCCCGACATCATCTGGCAGCCATTACATACCCCGAGCGCAAGCGTATCCGGACGCCCTAAAAATCTGCTGAACTGCTCATGTGCCACAGCGTTGAACAGGATCGATTTTGCCCATCCCTGCCCCGCTCCCAGCACATCACCAAACGAAAATCCGCCGCAGGCTGCGAATACATGGTAATCCTCAAGCGATACACGGCCTTCTATAATGTCCGTCATGGTCACGTCATCGGCCTCGAATCCAGCGGCATCAAACGCGACCGCCATTTCGACCTGCCCATTGACACCCTGCTCCCTCAGGATTGCGACTCGGGGACGGACACCAGTGGCTACGTGCGGGGCGGGCAGTTCTTTGTCCGGGGCAAACGAAAGCACGGCTGTTAGTCCCAAGTCAGACTCATCCAGCAGGCCATCGTATTCGGCCTGGGCACAGCGTGGGTTATCGCGTAGCGCTCGTATGCGCCAGCTGGTTTCTTCCCACACCCGCTGAAGCGACGACCGGCGTTCCTGAAACAAAATCTTCCCCCGGTGCACCACGGTCACCATACCTGCGTCGTTCAGTGTGCCGACACGCTTTACATAGGGCATGAGGCCACTTTTGCGGAACGCTCCGAAGATACCATCCCGCCGCGCCTTCGGAATCTGCAGAACGGCTCCAAGCTCCTCGGAAAAAAGTGCGGCCAGAGGATCACCTCCAAGCTCAGACGTGTCAATCGACACGCCCACGTGAGACGCGAATGACATCTCGCACACGGTCGCAAGCACGCCCCCATCGGAACGATCATGGTACGCAAGCAGCAGGTCGAGTTCATTCAACACCTGGATTAGGGCAAAAAACAGCTTGAGTGTGCGCGGGTCGTCGAGATCCGGTGGCTCTCCTCCGGTCTCTCCGTATACCTGAGCGAGAGCGGATCCTCCGAGCCGTTGCCGTCCCCGGCCAAGATCAATGAGAACCAGCTCTGTCCCTTGAACATCCGGATGCAGTTGCGGTGTTATGGTACGACGGATGTCGACAACCGGAGCAACTGCAGATACCACGAGCGAAAGGGGCGAGACCACTTCGTATACACCCCGCTCATCGCTCCACCGGGCCTTCATGGAAAGCGAATCCTTACCCACGGGGATAGAGATCCCGAGCTGCGGACAGAGATCGAGCCCGATCGCGTGAACCGCCGCATACAGGGCCGCATCCTCTCCTTCGTGACCCGCAGCCACCATCCAGTTCGCGGATAATTTGATGTCCGGCAACTTGCGGATCCGTGCCGCCGCAATATTGGTGATTGCTTCTCCGACCGCCATCCGTGCGCTCGCAGGGGCGTCGATAAGCGCGATCGGGGCGCGCTCTCCGAGTGCCGCCGCTTCTCCTGTTGTTTCGCGGTAGCCGCTTGCCGTGACGGCAACATCCGCTACGGGTACTTGCCATGGCCCTACCATCTGATCCCGCGCAACCAGACCGCCGACAGTACGGTCTCCAATCGTAATCAGAAACGATTTGCTTGCGACCGCCGGAAGCTCCAGTACACGCGTCGCTGCCTCGTCGATACGTGCACTGCTTAAAGCGCATTTTTTCAGCCTGCGCTTGGCCGTGGTCACCTCCCTAGGCCTCTTCGACGGTTTGTCAAAGAGCAGGGACAATGGGATATCCACAGGCGTCGAGCGGTCACGGCCGAGGATCGTGCCCTCGAAGGCGTGATCATGCATCACAAGATGTCCTGAATCGCTGGTGTGACCGATAACGGCCATTGGACAGCGTTCCCGGGTACACAGAGCCTTAAAAACATCAATCCGTGCATGGTCGACCCCCAGGACATACCGCTCCTGCGCCTCATTGCACCACAGCTCGAGCGGCGTCATTCCCGGCTGGTCAGCTGGCACGGCACGCAGATCGATCTCGCCTCCGACACCGGCGTCGTGGATCAGTTCGGGGATGGCATTCGAAAGACCTCCGGCTCCCACGTCGTGGATCGCGCGGATAGGATTGCTGTCGCCAAGCGCGGCGCATCGGTCAATCACCTCCTGGCAGCGCCGCTCCATTTCGGCGTTGTCGCGCTGCACGGAGGCGTAGTCGAGGGCACGGTCCCCGGCTCCCGATGCGACACTCGATGTTGCGCCCCCGCCCAAACCGATAAGGAGTGCGGGACCTCCGAGCACGACGAGCGGCGTACCCGGCGGCAAGGGCTGCTTGCCGATCTGCAGTAGATCGATGTTGCCGAAGCCGCCCGCCAACATGATAGGTTTGTGGTAGCCACGGATCTTTCCGTCTACCTCCTGCTCAAAAGTACGGAAATAACCGGCGAGAACCGGGCGCCCGAACTCATTGTTATAACCCGCCGCGCCAAGTGGTCCCTCAATCATGATCTCGAGCGCACTCGCAAGGTGCGCGGGACGGGGTCTCTCGACTTCCCATGAACGAGACGCCCCCGGTAGACACAGGTTGGAAACGGAGAACCCGGTGATGCCGGCCTTCGGCTTAGCCCCTCGTCCGGTTGCACCTTCGTCACGAATCTCGCCGCCCGCACCTGTAGCAGCACCGGGATAAGGCGAGATCGCGGTAGGATGGTTGTGAGTTTCCACCTTCATGACAATCGCGGTCTGACGCATGGTGTAACCATACCGCCCGGTTTTCAGGTCTGATGCAAAATGAGCGACTTCGCCAGCACCTTCGATCACAGCGGCATTGTCGCGGTAGGCAACGAGGGTACCGCGGGGGTGAGCGTCGTGGGTATGCTGGATCATACCAAAGAGCGTATGCCCGGACAGCCTTCCGTCGATCACCCATGGCGCATTGAAGATCTTGTGCCGACAGTGCTCTGAATTCGCCTGAGCGAACATCATGAGCTCGACGTCCGTAGGGTTGTGTCCGGCACACGTGAACGAATCGACAAGGTAGTCGATCTCCTCGTCATCAAGTGCAAGACCTAGGCGTACGTTGACCGCTTCGAGTGCAGCGCGACCACCACTGAGATCAATAACGGAAAGACCTGCGGGGCGAGGTGATGCAAACAGGCCCTCGGCAGTCCTGAAATCCGCAAGCACGGTCTCGGTCATGCGATCATGGATGAGTGGCCAGATCGTCTCCAGATCCAGCGCCGACAGGGGAGCATCGTCCGCAGACGCCCCATACCACACCATGAGCCGTTCAATCCGTGCGGTCTGCGATAAGCCACAACGCCTGATGATGTCGCTCGCCTTGCTGGACCAAGGCGATACCGTGCCGATTCGAGGCGACACGATGGCAATGCGCTGGGAGAGACCAAGTGACGCGATCCGGGGCCCGTAATTGAGCAGCTGGTCGAGAATATGCCACGCGGCTTCATCAAGCGGCCGCTCGACCTTAACCACATACCAGTATTCCGCATCCAGAGTCGAAAGCGCGGGGACGACGCGTTGCAGACGCAACCTTACGCGCTCGCGCCGGAATGGAGAAAGCGCCGGAAGACCGCGTATCGTGAGAATGGACGGGTTCGTCCCTGAACCCTGCAATATCATGGTCCTAGGCAGAAGAAATCTCCATATCGACCCCGAGGCGCGCCGCCACCTCCTCGTAGGCCTCGACAACTCCGCCAAGGCCACGACGAAACCGGTCCTTGTCGAGCTTGCGCCGCGTCTCGCGGTCCCAGAGACGACAACCGTCGGGCGTGAACTCGTCCCCAAGCCGCAGGTTCCCGTCATAGCGCCCAAATTCAAGCTTGAAATCCACGAGAAGCAGTCCCGCGTCGAGGAAAAGTTTCCCCAGATAAATGTTGACCTTGCGACTCATATCCTCCATCTGGCGCGCGTCGTCGGCACTGGCCCATCCGAAGGACAGCATGTGATGCAGGTTCACCATGGGGTCATGCAACGCATCATTCTTGAAGAAGAATTCGAAAATCGGAGGATTCAACTCGCGCCCCTCCTCCACACCCAGACGCTTGCACAGACTCCCAGCAGAGAAATTACGCACGACGCATTCGATCGGAATCATGTCGAGACGTTTAACGAGCGATTCGTCATTGGAAAGCAACCGCTCGAAATGGGTCGGTATCCCTGCCTTTTCGAGATGCTGCATGATGAAGGCGTTGAACCGGTTGTTGACTGCCCCCTTGCGAGCAAGACGCTCGATGTGCTCCCCGTCGAAAGCGGACGTATCATCCCTAAAATGCAGGATCAGCTTCTTTGGGTCATCGGTAATATAGACCGATTTAGCCTTCCCGGAGTACAGCAGTTCTTTGCGCTGCATAATGCCCCTCATCTTAGCTCACGCCACCCAAGGCCGGTCTCCTGGTCGGCCACATCGATCCAGCCGGGCGCACACCCGAGCGCGGCACATAACGCCGAGCGTGCCAACTCTGGCCGGTTGTTCTTTTCACTCAGATGCGCCGCCACCACATGCTGCAGCCTCGCGCCGAGCAACCGTGACAGAAGACCCGCCGACTGCTCATTACTGAGGTGCCCAAGCGGACCACCGATCCTCTGTTTGAGTGACGCCGGGTAGCGACTTTCCTGCAACAGCAGTGCATCATGGTTGCATTCCAGGATCAGCGCGTCGCAGCCATCCAGACACTGCTTGATATGCACGGTTACGGACCCTGCGTCCGTCAGCAACCCAAGCCGCCGAGAGCCGTCGGAAAATACAAATTGAACTGGCTCACATGAATCATGCGGCACAGCATAGGGCATCATCTCGATATCACCTATCCCGACAGAGCGACCAGCATCGAGAAAACGCACTTCGACGTGTGCACCACCCCCGTTTCTGACGACCCTCCATGTCCCACGCGTGGTCCACAATGGGCATCGGTAGCGGCGCGCGAACGCCGACGCTCCAGAAGCGTGATCCCCATGCTCATGCGTCACCGCCACCGCCGCGATCATTGCCGGATCCAGTCCAAGCCGTGCGAGTCTGCGCTCGGTCTCCCGCACCGTAAAACCACAATCCACCAGGATGCGAGTAGCCCCGGCTGCGACGATCAGTCCATTGCCCTGGCTACCACTGCCCAGCAGTGCAAAACGCAGTGGGGCGCGAGCGGTCACCGGTCCTATTGCAGCTTTTGCTGCAACGCGTCGCGCAACGCAACCGCGCCCCTCCCGGCCGCGCCAGAGACATTTGCTACCGTGACAGTCACGCCCTGGTTCCCGACCCCAGCCACTACAGTCACTTCGTAACGCCGCGCCGTTTTAAGACGTTTGGCCTCCAGAGCCTGGACCCCGTACGACCTGATGGCGCTATGCGGGGCAAAGCGCACAAGATATCGGTCCTTCTTCCGATCTGCTTCAAGCACGACCGCGCCCGCCTGTCCGAGGGCGACACCGACACGGGACCATATGTGCCGCGTCCGGGTCAGTCTCAACATCGGGCGCCCCGAAGAGTCCTGCCCAGGCGACACTGTGTTTGCGGCTGGCATGCTTGCCAACGCCCGTCCATGCGCTCCCAGATAGACGGCAAGACGGCTCAGCATCGCGGCATCCTGTGCAGGTTCCGGGGGCTCCAATTCCCAATAGCGACCAGCATTCTGGGTCTTCCTGCTCGACCCACAGACTACCTCGCGCACTGCCTCAGACTGCAGGTAGACCTCGGTCGTATCCGTGCGCCCGCGCTCAAGGCGAACCCGGTAGCGCTGCTGATAGCCGACGGCGTACCGGTGGGACAATACCTGGTCGAGGCCATTTTTCGCGTGACTTTCCTGCTCTTGTGCCAGACCCGGCCGCCAGTTCGTTTCAAACATGCCGGCCATGGGCTGTGGCTTCTTGATCGTGAATCCTTGTGTGACGAAAAATGCTTGTACCGCCTTCCAGACGGCACTGGGGGCTGCCGACACCCGCAACCACCGCTGGCCACCCGCGCGCACGAGCGAGACATCCGGAAACCGGGTAAGCACGGCGGCAGACGACATCAGGGTAACCGGCAGGTGCGGCGCTTGTGCCACAGCAGCGGACCGTGACATCGCTGGTGTCCTTCCGGGTCCAGGCGGCACTGGCAGGTTTTCAAGATTTGGCGGCGCCGTCAGATCCGGGGGTATCTCCAAGGGTGGACGGCTGACCGCGGAGAGATACCGTGGCGAGTGGTGCCCAAAATAGGCACAGCCCGGCAGGACCAGGATGCCTGTGAGCAGAACAAGAACTACCGAGCGTCTGATCATCAAAGGAGCACCCCGGCGGACCTGAGCGCCTGCCGCACCGGCTCATGGCAGTGTGCAGACAGCGGCGTCAGTGGCAAGCGGATTCCCGTCCCGATCAGCCGCATCTCCTGAAGCGCCCATTTGACTGGAATCGGGTTCGATTCAATGAACAGATCCTTATGGAGCGGCCGCAGGCGGTCATTTACCGCGCGCGCCTCAGAGGTGCGGCGGGTCAAAGCGAGGTTGCACATGTTCTGCATTTCTGCAGGCACTACGTTGGCTGTCACCGAGATCACACCCCGCCCTCCTGCCAATATGAGATCCAATGCAATCGCATCGTCGCCTGAGTATACCTCGAACGTGTCACGACACAGGCGCATGATCTCGCGTGCACGCTCGACCGATCCGGTGGCTTCCTTGATTCCAACGATATTGGGCAGGGACGACAACCGCTCAACCGTCTGTGGCAGGAGATCGCATCCGGTGCGCCCAGGTACGTTGTACAGGATCTGCGGGAGGTCCACCGCCTCTGCGATTGCGCGGAAGTGACGGTAGAGCCCTTCCTGCGTCGGTTTGTTGTAGTACGGGGTAACCAGCAGACAGGCATCGGCACCCACCGCGCGCGCCTCTTTTGTAAGATCGATCGCTTCGGCAGTGGAATTCGACCCGCTGCCCGCGATTACCGGTATGCGGTGGGCAGCCCATTGCACAATGCGCCGCACAACCTCGCGGTGTTCATCCATGCTAAGCGTCGAGGCCTCTCCGGTCGTGCCAGCAGCAATGATCGCCCGCGTGCCATTTTCCACATGGAAATCAACAAGCTTATGGAGCGCGACCCAGTCGAGCGAACCATCCTCATGCATAGGCGTGACGATTGCAACCAAACTGCCGTCAAACATGGGCACCGGGCCTCCACCGAAGCGCGATAGTACTTTCCAGACACGCTCCTGACAAGTTGACTGAGTGGGACCCCCCTCCATGGGAATGCCTGACGGAAGGGAGAAATCACGGGCCCCCGAAGACCCTCCCGAGGCCTGTTGCCACCATCAGACATCGGCCGCTCTCACTTCACAAAGACTGCCAGCATCGGTGTCCACTACCGGAATGATGGGCATGAGACACGCAAAGAATTACCCGGTTTTGGTCCTCACCACACCGGAGCAGACCGGTCGCGGCGCAGAGAGCCGCTTTATCGCCCGCGCAATCACCTGTCGCAGCTCATCGTTCTTGTACGGTTTTGCCACAGCATCGCAAAAACCGTACTGGTGGAAGTGCGCCATGACCGGATCGTTCGAATAGCCGCTTGACACCACGACCTTCGCCTCGGGGTTGAGTTCAAGCAAACGTTTGACTGCTTCCTGTCCACCCATGCCTCCAGGCACAACCAGGTCCATGATGACGAGATCGAATGGCCGTCCGTATTCCTTCGCTGCCCTATAAAGCTCGATCGCCTCGCGCCCATCCTGTGCAAATTCGCCTTCATAGCCGAAATACGTCAGCAGCCGTTCAGCAGGTCGCGGATAAATACCTCATCGTCCATGACAAGAATGCGACCCATCCCGCCACGCTCCACCTCCTCGACAACCGGCTCGGGCGTCACGATCTCCTTCGATGTGGGAAGGAGCACAGAAAAGCAGGCCCCCTGACCAAGGGTGGAGTCGACCCGGATGAAACCGTCGTGGCGCTTAACAATCGAGTAGCTGGTAGCCAGACCGAGACCGGTGCCCTTTGGCTTAGCTGTAAAATATGGATCAAATATCTTCGAAAGGTTTTCTGGCTATCTTCGAAAGGTTTTCTGGCGCGATACCGGTACCGCAATCACGGCAGCTGATCTCGATATAGGATCCCGCGGGGAGCAGCAACTCGCGGCGCTTGATATGCACCTTCCGGACCGTGACCCGGATCGGTTCCCCGTTGGTTGTCGCTTGCTGCGCGTTCAGCACGAGATTGTGTATGACTTGGCGTATCTGGCTTTCATCAACATTCGCCGACCCAGGCTCCATCACCCCGAACGCACAATGCGCTGACGAGCCACGGCACGCGAACTCCGCCGCGCTGCGCACGACCGAGGCGACCTCGATCGTCTTTCGTATCGGCGAACCGCCCTTGCCAAATGTGAGCAACTGCTGGGTCAGATCGCGCGCCCAAGCGAAATATTGCCCATAATCGCTGTAAGGATATTATTAAAGTCATGGGCAATGGATCTGGCGAGCATACCAATGGACTCGATCTGGCTGGCCTTTTGCTGCTCTTCGACAACGCGCTGCTTCTCGGTCACATCTTGGAAAACAACCACCGCCCCCTTCGGCTTTTTGTCCAGCCCAAAGACCGGGGCAATTTTGTTCGACACGAGACGAGTGCCGCCGTCGCGCTGGCTCAGACAGAAATAGTCATCTCCTTCCGGTACGCCCGGGCCTCGCTCCCGCAGCACCGTTCCGACGAGGTCCACGATCGGTGCTTTCGTGACCTGATGCTCGATCCGGAATACCTCATCGAGCGGGTATCCGGCAGCATCAGCCTGCACCCATCCTGTCAGCTGTTCCGCGGCCTTGTTCATCAGCAGCACATGACCTGTCGTATCCATGATGATCACCCCGTCACCGATGCAGCGCAAGGTGATGGCTAGCTGCTCCTTGCTCTCCGCGAGCTGCTGTTCTACCTGCTTTCTCTTGTGCATATCGGTCGCGGTACCGAGCCAGCCCACGATCGCGGCTGAAGCGTTCCTCTCCGGAAGCAGTTGCACGAGGTGCCAGTAGTACTTGTGATCCTCTCCTTTTTTCAGTCGCGCCTCGATGACCACACCTTCGCGGGTTCCTGTCGTCCCGTGTACCTGTCGCTGCAGCACCGAGAGATCTTCAGGATGCATGATATTGGCCAGAACATCTCCCTTGAACAATTCTGGGCTGGTCCCGATATATTCAGACCACCGGCGGTTGCAATAGGTGATAGCCCCGCATATGTCCGTCATCCAGACGATCTGCGGTATTGCGTCTACAAGATTGCGGAACCACTGCCCGCTCAGTTCGTGGGACCCTGGCAACGGGCGTTCCTGCTCGCGTTGCTCGCTACGGCGGATCTGGTCGGCCTGGTGCTGACTCTGGCGGTTCCTGCGATAAAGTTCAGCGAACGCCGCAACCTTCGCGCGCAGGGCGTCGGGATTGAGCGGCTTTAGGATGTAATCAACCATGCCCCGCACATCTCCCCGGACGATGCCGCTGTCTACCTTGCCGGTTGTCGTGATGAAGATAATCGGTACATGGCGCGATCCCTGCTTGCAATGAATGAGTGCTGCCATCTCAAGTCCGTCCAGATCCGACATCTGGAGATCAAGAAGGACAGCGGCGAAATCCTTTTTGAGTACCCACTTCAGCGCCTCAGCAACAGATGACGCCGTAACACAATGGTAGTCCGGACGGCTTAGAATCGCTGCGAGCGCCACCAGATTGTCCAGATGGTCGTCAACCAGAAGCAGGCTGATCTTGTCGTCGGTGCCGCTCACTGGGGCGTCCTCGACCATTTGATTTCGCGTGACATCATGCGCGCATGTTCCACTGTTCCAAATACCCGCGGATGATCCGGGTTATGCGTGTGATGTCCGCCAGATTCGTGAGGTACTCTAGGGCGCCCGCCCCGAGACTTTTCTCGCGGTTGTCCTTTATCACCTTCTCCCTAACGGCCACTACTGGAACATCCGCATATTTGAAATGCCGCCTGACGGCCCGCGTAGCTTCGTAGCGACCCATCTCCGGTATTATCAGGTCCATGATCACAAGACTGACCGTCACCCTCGTTGCACATCACGACGGCATTGCGGTCGTTCTCGGCACACAGCACCCTCAGCTTCTTATTCTCGAGGACGCTCGTGACAGAGAAGACAGTCGTCCGGACCATGTCACCGATGAGCCCACCGTAGTCCTTAGTATCCGACCCTTGACCTCGCCCGATACCGCCCGCATTTTACCTGCCACAGTCCCCGACCGACGCGTTGCGCCGACGGTTATCCGTCGCATCCCGACCAGGGACACTGATATAGACATGTCCGTCTCCTGAATCCTGATAATCCGGAGCTTGCATCACCGATGTGATTCCCTAGGCGCACGTTGATCAACCTGTGTTTTGAGCCATACGAAGAATGAAATGGCGTAAGCGCCCATCGCGCAGCAGACCAGGAGTTTTTTGCACGCAGAATAGGACAACCCGGACAAGACAGGGCCCCCAAGGAGGTGTTGGGGCAACCACACGCGACCTCATTGAGTCAGATCCTGACAGTGGCGACGGTCGGACAGGTATTTTTGATAAAGCGGGTTATGATTTCCTGGACCGGGCGCCAACTCCACCCCGCGGACAGTGTACTTCAACATTTTTATGAAAGCAAAACGGGTCTGGTCAGCCGGGACCCGGCTGTTACAATGATGTGGTTACGGGGCCAAGACTATACTCTTCATACAGGGGCACGCATGAATAAGACACAGATCGGAAAGGAGGTTCCGGACCTTGAATTGCGGGCGACGGATGATCAGGTGTTCCGGCTCTCAGACCTGCGTGGCAAAAACATCGTTCTCTATTTCTATCCCAAGGACAATACGCCCGGATGTACCACAGAGGGGCAGGATTTCCGGGATAATTATGAAGAATTCGAGGCGCTGAACACGATCGTGCTTGGGGTCTCCCGGGATAGCCTCAAGTCTCACGAAAGCTTCAAGAGCAAGCAGTGCTTTCCATTCGATCTTGTATCGGATACCGATGGGCAGTTGTGTGACGCATTCGGGGTTATTAAGGAAAAACACCTCTACGGAAAGAAGATTATGGGTATAGAGCGCAGCACATTCATTATCGATCGCAAGGGCGTGCTGCGCTCAGAGTTCCGGAAGATCAAGGTGCCCGGGCACGTACTCAGCGTGCTGGACGAACTGAAGAATATGCGCTGACGGGCACCGGTCCGTGAAGAAAATTTTCGTTCTGGACACCAATGTGCTGATGCACGATCCTTCCGCACTCTATCGCTTTCAGGAACATGACATCTACCTTTCGATTGTCGTTCTTGAAGAGCTTGACGCCGCCAAGAAGGGTCTTTCCGACGTCGCGCGTAACGTTCGCCAAGTCAGCCGCTTCCTCAATGATCTGGTAGAAAAATCCACCGGCGATCTCGCGAATGGAGTCGCACTACCACACCTACAGGGGCGTCCAGGTGGCTTGCTGTTTTTTTATCTCGACCGCGTGCAGAGTTCGCTGCCCGAGTCACTTGACCCTTCAACTCCAGATAACATCCTGCTTGCCACGACGCATGACCTGATGCTGAAGTATCCCGAACGCCCTGTGGTGCTCGTTACGAAGGATATCAATCTGCGCATCAAGGCGCGGGCTATCGGCATCGTTGCCGAGGATTATGCCAATGATCAGGTCCTTGACGACGCCAACCTGCTTTACACCGGAACTGACCGTATGGAGGAGGATTTCTGGGAACAGCACAGCAAACACATGGAATCCTGGAAGGAGGAGGGACGCACGTTCTACCGCCTGACGGGGCCCAAGGTAAGATCTTGGCATCCCAATGAGTTCTTGTACAAGGAAGGCGACCCTGGTTTCGAAGCGACCGTGCGCCGCTGTGAAGGCGACAGTGCCGTCATTGAGGTCGTCAAAGACTACAGGATGGAGCGTAACGCGGTCTGGGGCATAATCGCACGCAACCGCGAACAGAGTTTTGCGCTCAACCTGCTGATGAGTCCGGACATCGATTTCGTGACCCTGCTTGGCCATGCCGGCACCGGAAAAACACTGCTTACCCTCGCCGCTGCACTGGCCCAGACGCTTGAGCTGCGACTGTACACCGAAATCATCATGACCCGGATCACCGTACCTGTTGGAGATGACATCGGATTCCTCCCGGGGACGGAAGAGGAGAAAATGGAACCGTGGATGGGCGCGCTCGAAGATAATCTGGACGTACTGAATAATACCGAATCCGGAGGACGTAGCAGCTCATGGACTCGGGCCACCACCCACGATCTTGTACGCTCCCGCATCCGCATCAAGTCCCTGAATTTCATGCGCGGACGCACGTTCCAGAAAAAATTCATCATTATTGACGAAGCCCAGAACCTGAGCGCACACCAGATGAAGACGCTGGTGACACGGGCTGGACCGGGCAGCAAAATCATATGTCTCGGAAACATCGCCCAGATAGATACACCGTACCTTACGGAGACTACGTCGGGACTGACCTATGTGGTCGACCGCTTCAAAGAATGGGACCACAGTGGCCATGTGACGCTGCAGCGCGGCGAACGTTCGCGCCTCGCGGACTACGCGACTGAAATCCTCTAGCCGCGATTCTCCTGCACGAAATCATCATACAGCCGCCGAAAGAGCGCCTCGAGTTCCGCGATCACCTCCACCGCTGGACGACCCTGGGCGACGTGCTGCATCATGAGCGATG
Organism: Pseudomonadota bacterium; assembly: GCA_021777335.1. Taxonomy (GTDB): domain Bacteria; phylum Pseudomonadota; class Gammaproteobacteria; order Acidiferrobacterales; family Acidiferrobacteraceae; genus JAJYDT01. Next base: position 18,378 of record JAJYDT010000017.1, read on the forward strand.
ACGTATCGTTGAACACCAGCGAGCGGTCGAGCATCGGATACGTAGCGGATAACCGCTTGATCGCCTTGACCACAGTCTCGTTCTCCGGTGCCGGGATAAGCACTGGCTCTGAGGAGACTGGCCTCTCTACTCGGGAACGCGTCTGCAGAAACTCCGCAAACGCGAGGAGAAAGGATTGCTGCTCATCCGGGATCTCACGAAAAATCGACAAGAGCCGGCGCTCGTTGCGGTTCACCGGCTACTCCGACACATTGATCGAGAACACCGGCATCTTGTGCCGCTCGGTCATCAGATTGAGTTCTCTGACGAGCGCGACGACCACGCGATCCGTCGTCACCTGCATGTCGGCCCACTGGGTCCGCGCCTCGGACAAAAGCACCCCGATGTTCGGTGGAGCAATGCGCTTGGCTTCCATAACGATGTCCTCAAGCATTCCCGGCTTGACCTCGGGGCGAAACAGGAGCACGTAGGTGAGCGCATCGAGGCGCGCCGCCAGCCACCGCCCCTCGTCATCCACGAGGAGGGGCTCCGTACCCGCGGGTAGATCCGCCGATCCGTTGTACAGCACCAGAACGCGGCGACCATCCACCGCCTGCGCCAATGCATCATCCGCTCCCGCCATGGTGTTGTGGGCGACGGTCCAATAGGCCTGATGAAATGGCTCGGCGTACGCCTTGCCGCCCGCCTGTTCAACCGCGACCAGCGCGCCGAAACCAATCCCGACAACTGGCCGCTGAGCCTTCCGAAAGGCCGAGACAAGTGCAATCTCGTCGTCGACCCAAGGCGCCGCGCGGCGATCCGTCGTCGGGGACTTGCCACCCAGAAGGAACAACGCATCAAATTGGCCCACACTGCCGGGCAATTGCTGGTCGACAAAAGGTCTAAGGTAGTGAAATCCGATATCGCGCTTCTCGAGCTGATTCTCAATTAACCCAAGAAATTCTGAGTAGGTATGCTGTACCACCGCAAAACGCTTCACTCGATATCTCCTGTCGCCGTCCGCAGCGGCCCCCCGGCCGCGTCTGCTGAGGTGGCCTTCTGGCATTGGCCGCGCGCGAAGCGCATGAACTCCTCAACCGCACGCAGCCGGAACTTCTGCCGCTGGTAGACAAAGGAGAACGGCCGTTCAAGGATCGGTTCGAGCGGCAATGCAACCAGCGTGCCGAGCTTGACTTCTTTCGCGATTGTGGCCTGCGACACAAGCGAAACCCCGAGTCCAGCCTCGACAGCGCTTTTCACGGATTCCGGGCTGCCGAATTCCATGCTGAGATTCAAATCGTGCCACTGAAGGTCATTATGCGCCAGATACTCGCTGATAACCTCGCGGGTCCCGGACCCCTCCTCGCGGGCAAGAAATGGCAGGGTCAGCAGCTCCCGGACATGGATGCGCTGTTTTTTAGCCAGAGGGTGTGCTGGCGGGCATATGAAAACGAGTTTGTCGTGCCAGCAGATTTCGACCGCCAGGCTCTTGTTGGCGACTGGCGACTCGACGATACCGACGTCGACAAGGTTGCTTTCGACCATATGCACGATGCCAAGCGAGTTGGATACGCTCAAGCGTATGTGCACATCCTTGTGGCGCGCCTGGAACTCGGCGAGCAGCGCCGGAAGTACATACTCGGCAATAGTGGTACTTGCTCCGATCAGCAGAATCCCGCTCACGTCACCCGTGAGATCCCGCACGCGGCTGTTCATCTCGCCGTAAAGCGCCAGGATCTTATCCGCATACTCATAGACGCGGTCGCCCGCCGCCGTGAGGCTGATGCGATTGTGCGTCCGGTCGAACAGGCGCGTGTTAAAATGCTCTTCCAGCTGCCGGATCTGGAAGGTGACCGCAGGCTGCGTCATGTGCAGGGTCTCTGCCGCCTTTGTAAAACTCAAAAGGCGGGCGACGGTGTGAAAGACCTGCAGTCGACGATCGGCCATGTCGGAGTCGAATGAACCATGCAACCGGCGACAAAGCCGGATTGAAGATTATACATAAACCTTATGGCGAAGGCATGGAAAAAATGGAACCTGGAGGGTGGCGGCCTTCAGAGCACCAATCTCGCGCTCGCGCGGGGCCGCAAACATAGATTCCTTGCGTATCTGCTCTGGCCACTGTTCCCCGCTGGTGCGCATGCGTTCTATCTCGCCGCCTATCCGCGGGCAGCGGGGTTCGTTAGCGCGGGCGTCGCCATGCTGGCACTGTTCGCAACCGGTCATCGCGCAGCCGCCGCTGCGGTATTTGGCATAACACTCCTGTTCGCATGCTACGATCTCTTCTGGATCGATCGCCGTGTCGTGAACCTCAACAAGCAGTTGCGACTTGCGTTATCTTTGCGTCCGGGACACGGGGCTCCGGCCACGTTTTCGGGTCACTATCGTGACGACAACCTCGATACCTACCTCGAGGAAAAGGAACGCGAACGCGCTGGACATTCCCCGTTAAAGATCCACGAGGAGGCAGGCACGCGACAAGGCCGTGCCCCATCCTTTTCCGAGCAGGAAGCTCATCTGCAGAAACAGGCTGTCGACAGGAAACCGGAGTAGGACGACGACCACTATCTGGCTCGGCGACGCGCTATTCTGCCTTCTGGAACATCGACAGATAGGTGTCTCGTGGCATCAGTGGTTGGCGTAGTACGCTGAGGGCGTCATCGAGATGCACAGGCGTGCTGATACCGGCGAGGGTTGCGCCAAGACCCGGGGTAGACCGGTTGAACTGCAGGGCCCTCTGGGCAAGCGAGAGACGTGGCATAGACTGTTCCAGCGTGTCAATCGCTGTCCGCGCGAGATGACCCTTGAAAAGGGTATGGCTCGCAATCGTGAAGATGCCGCATTGGAGGGCTGCCTGTAACGTCGACGCCTCGTTGCCCTGTCCTGTCACCTGATTGAAGCGCGTGAACCCTTCCGGCATAACGGCGTTAAACGGCAATTCGATGATCGCAAAATGATGGCGCGCCCGGTCGCCGAAAACCTGCTTCGCGGCCTGCCTAGCAAGAGCCTCCAGCGAGGCAAGCGACAGAAATAACCGATGGTCCTGCGGAACACGGAAGCTCTCGAAACTCGACACGCCGTACCAGCGTATAAGACCATCTCGCACCGCCTGTTCCAGCGCAACAAAAGCGGTGTTTAGACGGCGGATGAGTTCCTGCTTGCCAGCCACGGGGATCTGCACCTCCGGCTGATCGATCAGGAATGCATCGAGGGTGGCGATACCGATGGCGGCGCGGCTGATATCGATCTGATGGCGCAGATGGGCCGGTGTGATCAGATGGATCCCGGCAAGTTCTTCCCGGGTCCCGAGTCCCTGGTCTGTGATTTCTCGCTGAAACCAGTGCTCGAAATCATCCGGCCGCCCACTTGAGAACAGCAGGAACCCTCCCTTCGAGATCAGGAACATGGCGTTACGTGGCACCCCTTGTGCGAGCGCGAGGCGCACGCCTTCACCGACTGCACGCGCTGACCGGCCATATCGGTAATGTGTGGCGGTATCGATCAGGTTCAAACCGTGTCGGAGCCCACGCGCCACGGTTGCGGCAATGTGACGGTCCACCGCATCAGCCGCGATCCCGGGAAAGGTGCCTATGCCGATCGAGCTAAGCTTAAGACCCGTGTCCAGAAAATCGCTGTAGTGTCCCTCAGCCACGGCGGCGCCCATTTCCCGCACGTAGGTCGCCGTTCCCGCGGCCTCTGCACCACCTTCAATCAATGCCGCGTTCATAGGTCGTGTAGCACCGGATGAACCGCACGCAGCCGCTCCAGGAGCTCAAGCAGCGCCGACCGCACCATTCGTTCCCGCGGCTCGTCCAGCCGATGGGTAAAGTAGCGATGATAATACGGTTCGTCCTCGTCCCGGTCCCAGTCCGCAGCGCGAAGTGCTGCCACACCCTCCACAGGGATCTCGTCAGGAAGCGAGCGTCCGGACAGGAGACCCCAGACACCGGTCCAGCACCGCGCGAGCAACAATGGATGATAACCGCCGCCACCGACCACGAGCAGCCTCTTAGCGTCCCTGACCACAGCACCGATGACGCGTAGAAACTCATTGGTGGTCAAATCGAGGCGCCCGAGTGGGTCTGCGAAAAGCGCGTCCGTGCCAGCCTGCAGGACCACCACATCCGGCCTGAACTGGGCCAGGACGCGTGGCCACACCACATCGAACACGAGGCGATACTCCATGTCATGAGTGCCTGTCGGCAGTGGCACGTTAAGGCACGCGGCCTCACCTGTGGGTCCGCCCTGGTCGGTGATCGTGCCCCCCCTGAATGGATACGCATACGCCGTATCCATATGCAACGACAGAGTAAACACGTTTGGATCGTTGGCAAACGCCTGCTCGACCCCGTCGCCGTGATGTGCGTCGAGATCGAGATAGAGCACACGCAGCCCAGACTCCTTGAGTCTCAGGATCGCGAGCACAACATCATTGAAATAGCAGAAGCCGCGCGCACGGTCCGGCAGGGCATGATGCATGCCACCCGCCGGACTGAACGCACGGCGCCCGCCGAGCACCACCTCTGCCCCGAGGATGCTTGAGCCGGTAGCGAGCGCCGGGGTATAGAACACACCGGGGAACCATGGGTTTTCGGCATTCCCGAAATGATGCCGATAGCGATCCTCATCGGTCGCGTGCCCAAATGCCTCCGCGCGCGAGAGCGCATGGACATAATCCGGGGCATGAAACCTGCACAGCTCCGCCACTGTGGCCGGCCGACCCTCCATAAACTCGTGTTCGGTGAGTGCGTTGTAGGCGTGGATCAGGTCAAGGGTGAGTGACACCCGCGGGATCGCAAGCGGATGATTTGGCCCGTAGTGACGGTGCCGATAATGACTGGACGCCACGAGCACGGCAGCGTCATTGCCAACACCCATGATTAATGACGCCGGGCCCGTCATGCCTCCGGTAACCGCTTCTCCTGAAGAGACCGCGTACGCAGGTACAGATAGATGTGGCGTGCAGTACGCACGGCCATTACGGCCGGCTTCTTGGGCAGCGCATCCTCACGATGCGCCGCAACGCAGTTACGGTAGTATACGAGCTCGCGGATGTTGTCCCGGATCGCGTTGAAACTGGGGTCGCCTTTGACGAAACGCTTGAATATTTCGAGCACATCGACGCCATCTTCTGCGATCCGCTGGCCCGATCGCTCTTCGACATACCCGTCCATAAGCCGGGTGACCCAAGCGATGGCCTGTTCGGTGGTTGCTCCGACGGATAGATCCTCGCCGTCCCGGATGCGGCGCTCGTAGGCCGCGATACCGACATCGGTCTCGTCAAATGCGTCCTGCAGAGGTGAAGTCACGTTTGGACCCTGGAGAACCTTCCCCAGATCAGCATTTAAAAACCACGCCCGTGCCGGAACTGCATGGGCCCCTCCTGCGTTTTTTCTGATAAAATGAGCCTTGTATAGAGTAACATACGCGGCTGCGATACGAAGCGTATCTGCATTCAAGGGGCATACATGAGCAAGCTCGTTAAACTTGTCAAACTGAACAACCTGGAGTACAACCCGAACCGGGATCCGGCCGTCTATCGTCGGCTTCCAAAGCAGCCATTCCGAATTCAGGCACTCCTCGGCGGCACCGGAGAGGCGGAGGCGCGCGTCGAGCTGGATGGTGCGCGGAAACATGTTCAGAAAATCACGCTCCCGGATACCTACACCTGTGAAATCAGTTTCGACTCACCGGGCCTACGCGTGGCGACTCTCGTGATTGAAGATGCTTCGGGTCAGAGTTTCCGGCGTGATCTGCCACTCGACGTGATGAAACACGCCTGGATCGGCTGAAAGGTTACCAAGCGTACTGAGCGAAGAACTGGGGCAACACCTGCCCAACTTGGCTGCGTTCGTAAAAGCGGTCGGCGCGGGCAAGACGGAGCTCGTCACGCTGTGCCACAGATCCGCCGAATGAGAACACCGCGACCTGGAGCATGAGATCGGTTCGCAGCCGGACCACGGTGTCCACGGCGTCGATCCCGGGGTCGTCGGAATCCAAGATGATGAACCGGTGCAGCAGAATATCACTCCACTCTCCGGCCTCAGCGAGATCAGTAACGACCTGCATCGACCAGTCCTTGGGGATTGTCTCTTCGACAGACGCCCGGAACGCGGGATCCGATGTCACAAGAATGAAACGTCGCTGCCGCCGACTTTCGATCGTGGGCTCAACCACAAATCATTCCCCTGTAACGGTCCTGTCAGGAAGCGCCTTCGGCACCGCCGCCATCGCCGTCCTGATCCTCTGGGCGATAAAACTTCTTGAAGTAGAAATCGCGGCGATTCAGGTCCTCGTACAGCGCCGCCCGGTCCCGCACCCCCTGCTCAATGATCTCCGCAAGATAATGTCCTTGTTCCGAGTCGAGGATGAAAAGGTGGCCGCCGAGATCATCATCGAGATCCAGGAAATGCGCCACGAACGGATCCGGGTATTCGACATACACATGATAGGACTTTGTCTCTGGGTCCTCGAGATCGAGAGGCATCAGTACAAGCTTGCCAAGCCATGCGAGCCGCGCCGCCTGGTTAAACTGCCGTATGTCGAGCTTTTTGCCCTTTTTATACTTGTTGAGCTCGTTTTTGATCTGACCAACGTCGGTGAGTTTGATGGATTTCATGGACATTGGATGCACAGGACACAACGCCTCGGGGACAATCCGAGGCGTTGTGGAATGCGACGATCTCTACTGGAAGCGCAGCCTTGCGCCATGGACAACACCTCGACCAGGTCGATCAAGGCCCTATTCTATCCCTTTTTCAGCGACGCTAAAACGCGTGCCGCTCTCCAGCCACAGCCGCAAGCGCCTTCTTGATACCGTACGGCGCGGTCATGATGCGCGTGAACCCATGCGATCCGAACATTGTAAGATCCGGGAAATCGACAGCAATGCGGTAACGCGCGCGCAACGCAATCACCTTACGTCCATCGACCATCATCTCATAGGGCAGATGGGCTGTGGATCTCAGCTTCTTGTAATCGATGATCTTCATCACATGGGCATCAGCGCCGGACCCCTTCGTAATGGCAACACCGAATACGGTGACCTTGGTACCGGGGATGTTGATCTGATAGACCTTATGCACACCGGCCACACCCAATGCGAGATTATGGTTGATCGCAGCCACCGCCGCAGCATGGCTATGATAACGCTTCAGTAGATTGACATCGTTAAAATAGGGCATACCAAAGGCGTAGTGATATTCTCCCGGCTTGAGATCGTTCGGTTTCATGCCTTTGGCGCCAAAACCCCGTTGATCGCCAAGCGCCGCCTTCAGGGCTGCGCTGGTCTGGGACAACATCCCAAGGCCGTAGGCAGTCCCTACATAGGCCGGATTGTCATAAGAAACCTGCAGCGTGCCACCCACATTCGTCACCGCGACGCGCTCGGCCACGCCAAAGCCGCCATGGCGTACCTTTGCCGCCTGCGTCTCAAGCTCATGGTCGGTGGCGCAAATCACGGTTGCAGTCGGGTACGGAGAATACGAGCCGACGACCTGAAAGCCATGGGTGCTGAGCGCCTGCTCGGTCGCGGACACGACCTGCGCCATGTTGCCAGGTGGCGTGGTCCCGAGTATGAATGGCTTTAAAAGTGTGGTATCCGCCCAACCGGCTGAGCTGAAAAGCAGGCCGAGGGCCGTGAAGGCAAGTGCCGAACGGTTCATCGAAAAACTCCTAGTAGTGGTTTATTAGGTATTCAAGAGTCAACCGCAGGTTACGGCCATCTCCCCGTGCCCCATCCAGCATCCCAGCCAGTTTCAATACTGGGCCGTACTCTGAACTGCACCTTGGTGGCTCATTTTTGTCATTGTTCCCCCAGCGGCCTGATCCTGTCAATGCCAGGGCACATCGATGGGCAGGCTGATGATTGCCAACGCGCTGCACACGGGTGTTATAGTGCGGGCGTCAAAGGGATACGGAGACCACGGTGCCGTCAAAAGGCGTGATCATGGCAATGACTGCGGGAGCGGTGTTCCTCGCCCTGTCGGCTGGCGCACAGGCCGCCGGGTTCGGATTTTCGGAGCTCTCGGCCGTCGGACTCGCAAGCGGCGGTGCCGTGGTAAGCAACCCGTTCGAGGTTGGGGCAATCCCCTATAACCCGGCACTCATGGGTTACCACCCGGGGACCCATCTCATCGCTGGTGTCGTGGCCATCGACAGCTATTCCGAGGTGCTGCCCGCAAGCGGGGGCGCGATGACGAGTGTCAATATGCGCCCTCGCTATCTGCCGCAGGGCGATTATTTCACGACGCGCGGTCACTGGTCTGCGGGACTGGGGATCGACACACCCTATGCGTTTGAGACTAGCTGGCCACCCAACACGTTTCCTGGCGCCGGGGTATCGCAACCGCTGACCTCGAAGATCATCGTCTATGATCTGCATCCGATGCTCGGCTATCACATCGGCGGGTTTGCGATCGCGGCACAGCTTGACTATGAGTATGTTCGTGAACTCCTGCTGACAAGTCCGGGGGTCCAGACCAACGGAGGCGGCGAGCAGCCGGGATGGAGCCTCGGTATCGCCGAACAGCTCAAATCTTGGACAATCGGCGCGCATTACCGCTCAGCAACCCAGGTCTCTGTCAATGGCAGCATGAATGGACTGCCCGCCTCGATACCGCTGGCGCTGCCGTGGAGTTTCCAGGCGGGTATCAATCACGCTTTCTCACGCCGATGGTCGCTTGAAACCGACTTCGAGCGCACCGGTTGGGATCGTCTGCAAGCCCTTAATGTCACCGGACCGGGCGGCGCAATGCTTGTCCCTGACACACTGGACTGGACAGCGACGGACACCTACCGTATCGCTGGACGCTACCGTCTTCCGGGTGGCGTAACCATGCACTTTGGCTTTGCCGTAGAACAGAATCCGGAGCCGCTCGCCCGCTTTTCCGGACGTCTGCCCGCTGCGGAGGCCCATCTCTTCAGCGTCGGCGCCTCCCAGCACCTTGGCCCTTGGGCACTTGACGCCGGGCTTGCCTATCTGCAACTTGCACAACAGACTGTAGTTTCCGCCTTGGCGCCTGGAACCTACGGCGCGGATCTGAACGGAACCTCGGCGTTCAACGGACGCTACCGCAATCACGCCATCTTGCTCGGGATCGACGTCACCCGACGGTTCTGAACCGCTATAGCGTGCCCACATCCTCGCCGGCCATCTGCCGACGGACGATCGCTACATCGCGGGCATTCAGGGCAAACGGGAACGAGCGGATGTCGGATGGCGTCGAGTCGCCGTAAGGGCGGTTGCACGCCGACACCTCCTCGTCATTCCGTCCTGGGCACCCAGACGTCTGAAACGGCTTCCCGGAGCGGATCAGCGCATCGAGCTCGTCCATCCCGAGCCCGAAATCCACGACTGCCCCCTGTTCATCGAAACACATATTGTCAATGCGGCCGCCACCGTAGTCGATGATGAAGCGGGCGAGTTGTACGCGCCGCCATTGATCGCGCGGCACCGGATCCCAATCTTCCATGAGCGAACCGCGCTCGGGGAAAAAGGCAAACATGTGATTGTGTCCGCCGAGATCGGTAATGCGCTGCGCGGCTTCAAGGATCTCCTTTTCAGTCTCACCCATCCCGCAGATGAGATGCGCACCGAATTTCTCCGGCCCGAAAACCTCTGCAGCCCACTCGATGGCCTGCCAGTATTTATCCCACTTATGCGGGCTGTCGACGCCCTTGCCACGGGTTCGGTCGAAGATTTCCGGTGTCACCGCATCAAGCGCCACGGTAAAAATGTCGGCACCCGCATCTCTCAGGGCGACAAGATCCGCACGTTCCATCGTGGTTGGATTGGACAGGATCGAGACCGGCACATGAGGGACCTCGGCGACCCAGCGTTTCAGCAGCACCATCGTGTCGGCGTCTGAGTCCGGGTGCGTGATCATCGAAATGCACATACGCTGGAACGCGTTATGGTCCACACCGGTGGACATACGCTCTATGACCTCGTCGTAGCGGACGGCTGGCCAGTCAACACGGATAAAATTGCGGTCGGCGTAGTCGCGCGACTCCTCACGATGACGAGCGAGACCGCAGTACGCACAGTTCGCGCGGCACCCTTCCTTGTACGTCACCAGCAGATTGAGGCAATGCGTGCAGCCGGTGCGGTGCATGTGACCCGGTATCAGACCAAGCGTAATTGCTGCCGCTGTCGACATCTGCACATATTCCGGTGACCGCATGAACGGAGTCTTCACATGGTAATTCGGTCGGTAAAACGTGATGGGCGCAACCTCTGGATTTGTGCTCATTGCCTGTTCCTCAGAAAACAGCGGTCAATTCAGCTTTCGGCAAGTGCTCCGAAAAATACTCGGGGAACGCGATCCATCCCCGCTTCATGACGGCGTCCTCTGACGCCTTCGATGTCCGCCACTGACCATCCAGCCACCGCCGGCGCTCCACCGCGCGGGCCAGCGTCTCTTCGAACTGGTCGCGCACATCCTCTTCGAATGAATCAAACGCCCTTGGATCCTTGCGGCATAACCGTTCGACGGCGGCCAATCCCGCGCGTTCTCCCGAAATGACCCCGGCGGCAATTCCTGCACCTGTGATGGGGTGCGCGAGCCCTGCTGCATCTCCCGAAAAGAGGATGTTCCCCGAGACCAGCAGGGTGCGCACACCACCTACCGGAATATCCCCGCCGGTGCGGCCATGGATCTTCACACCAAGCAGGCCTTCGGCCACCAGGCGGTGGTGCAGCCGCTCCAGGGGTACTTTGAGGTCCGTTTCAAAACGCCGGTCGGCGCCGACTCCAAGATTGGCCTTTGCACCTTTCGGGAACAGCCAGGCGTACCCCCCAGGGAACTCGTCCGAGAGCCAGATATCCGTATCACCGTAGCCTCTTAGCAGCGATACGGTGTACTGCCGCGTCTGGACACATGGAAGCGGTGCAAGCCCCAGCAGACGTGCCACCGTAGATCGCGGGCCGTCCGCGGCGATCAGCACGCGGTAACGCACCTCCCGTGGCAACGGATCCGAATTTGCAAGGAAAGTCGCACGCGAGCCCCCCGGATCGAGCGCGCTCAAGCGCGCACCGAGACAGAGACGGGCACCTGCCGCGGCAGCGGCCGCCGCAATGGACTGGTCGAACCGGGCACGATCAATCATAAGCCCAGGGAAATCCGAAGTAACGCGCGCGCTGGATGGCAGGAAAGTCTTCATCGCCTCGATCCGCTGCCTGAGCACTCCATCGCCCTGGCAGTAGCGCAGCATAGGCATAGGCACGAATTCGGCGCACTGCACCGGTTGGCCGACGACCCGCTTTCTGTCGATCGCGAGCACGTTAAGCCCGGCGATGGCCGCCGCGAACGCTGCTGATCCGCCCGCAGGTCCGAGACCGACGACGAGGACATCGACCTCGATCATGCACCCACCCCAGGGACCGCCACGCGCGTGCCGCCGATGATGGGTGCCAGTGTATCCTCGACTGCTCGGCAAAAATCTTCGCGGGACAACAGCAACATTTCCACCGGATACTGGCCAAAGAAGCGCTCGATGGCCAAGCGGACATCGGCCACCGCTACATCTCGCAGGGCAGCTTCCAGGTCCGCCACGAGGCGTTTCGGGTGCACGAAGAAATCCCCGGTGAACCATATCTGCCGGATGCGGCCCGTGCGCGCATCGACCGAAAGTGCTGTACGCAAAAGGCCACCCGCGCACCGGTATAACCCCTCAAGGACGGGGGTCTCCGTCTCCGGGCGGTCGTGCTGGTAGATCCAGTCATCGCTGGCAATCTCCAGACGTGTTCGCTCCCGCCATGCCTGCTCTGCCTGACTCAGCACCCCGGGTGCGAAGTCCGTATGAAGCCCTCTTGAGAACGCGCGGGCAAGGGCATCGCTCACGGCCTTTGCCGTCGGTCGCGTCCCGAGCAGTGAGCGCAGGCTGGTCACGCGTTCTCGTGCCGCCACGATTGCCTTGTCGCGCCACTTCTGGGCGGGTATTCGCAGGACATCGAGCATCCGTTCGACGTCAAAATCAAGCAGAAGAGAGCCGTGGTAGAGCAGCGCATCCCCATCATATACGCCGCCTGTGCCGCAGATCTTGCGGCCGTCCACCTCGATATCGTTGCGCGGGCGGTAGCAGGCCGGGACCCCGAGTTCACGGAGCCCCTCCGCAGCAAGCGTACACAACAGTTTTGCCACGTCGCCAAGGTCTGCACGCCCAAGCGCGGCCCGGTCGAGATAGAGTTCCCACCCAAACACCCCATCATCGACGTAAAGCGCGCCACCGCCGGTCACGCGCCGTTGCACCGGAATACCATGCCCGCGGCAATACGCCACCTGGATCTCCTGCGAGATGCTCTGGTGAAAACCAACGAGTGCACCAGGTCGCGCGAACTCGAGGAACAGAAGGGTATCAGGCGCGAGGCCCTGTTCGCGGCACTCAAGCAACGCCCGATCCGTTGCAACGTAGGTTTCTGGCGATAAAACACCGAGATCAAGACGCCGGCCGGCGCATCGGTTCACCGGCAACCTCCGGACGCACAGCCACCCGCGGCCACCGGGATACCCAGGCCGTGGGCAAGACGTGCGCGCCGCTCGTGCTCCATGATCTCCTCGAGATCGAGCTCAACACTTCCATTCTCGGCCACAGCCATTACCTCATCACCCACGGCGATGGAACAGCATGACGGAGTCACACGAACCCGACGGCCGAGACGTGCGGCAAGCTCCACCATACCTTCCGAAGGATGAGCCATGCCGTCGATGCCGGCGAGTACGGCGTACGCGTCTATGAGCGGCTTGATTGCACCGGGTGGACGGGCACAGCCGAGCAGGATGGGAACCTCCGGCAATGCCTGTCGGGCATCCAGGAAGAACTGGCCAACCTCATGGGCATTCGGCACCGCAAAGGGCCGATGGGCTGGCGCATACATGGGCATCACAACGACGAGCACCAATGCATCTGGTTGCTGGCGGCGCACGATTTCCAGGGCGTTCCATTCGCCGAGAAGATGGCCGTAATGCAGCCCGATGACGATATGGGGCACTACCTTCATGCCGGTCTCGTTCAGATACTCAAGCGAGCGCTCGAAATCGTCCACACCCCGCTTCAGGTGGTAGACCTGCGTAATCGTGTCCTGGGCACCGATCACGTCCATCATTGCGGCGTCAATTCCTGCGTCTGCCATCTGCCGCGCCGTGGCATAATCCACAAGCGCCGTATGCATGGCAATGCGAAATGCGGGGAATTGATTTTTGATACGACGGATGGTGGGATAAAAAGGCCCGTATTCCACTTCGTCGCGGTGATTCGAGCCACCGGTCAACAACATACCGCCGGCACCCGAAGCGACGAGGCCGACGACCGTATCCCAGAGAACCTCAGGCGTGGTCGCAGGGATCATCGGTTCGAGGATCTTAGCCTTGCAGTGGTCACACTGCAGTTTGCAGTTGCCGCCCGTGATGGATACGGCGGGCCAAGCCGAGCGCCCGCAGTCCGTGAGTTCCAGGCTGCGATAGGTCTTGAACGTAGGCGTATAGAAATGGATTGGGAGCGGTTTGGCGACCGTCCCCCGCCGCTGCATCTCACCGACAAGCCGCGACTCGACCGCAAGCTCGGCAATCGCATCGACCCGCTGGATCACGTCGAGCCATTCGCTAGTCATCAAACCCGCCTTTCGATCGAGGCTCTAAGACAAAATACCCGGCATCCCGTCGCCGCCCGCAGACTCCGTCAGTGGCAGCCTTTGAACCCTTCAGACTGCATCTTGGCCTCGAACGCCTGAAGCGCGTCCTGACCGGTCTTAAGGCTCACAGAATCGCCATTCCAGTCGTTTGGCTTGATACGGACAATCCAGCCCTCGCCATAGGGATCTTTGTTGATCAGACCGGGTTTTGCGCTCACCGCCTCGTTCGTCTGAGTTACCTCGCCCGTCACCGGAATCTTGACCGGGCCCACCCATTTTCCCGACTCGACCGTCGCACAGGACTTGTCCTTGGCCACTTCCTTGCTGATCTTCTTCGGGGTATAAGCGACGATCTCGCCAGCGAGCGAGCATGCGTAGGCAGTAAGGCCAACCGTCACTGTGCCATCTGCCTCGCGTCGCGCCCATACGTTGTTTTCGACGTTGTACGACAGGTCTTCAGGGATATTGCATCCACGCACGACTGCCATCTTGTCAAAACCTCCCGATTTGCAGAAAATTCTAGCCCGAAACCCCTATTTATCTATCAAGCGGCCGAGAGAATCAATCCCGAAAGCAACGTAGCGTGTTAGAAAAATAGGACCTTGTCCGCCGACAGGATGAGATCGGCCAGCACACCGCCCCCGGAGAACTCGTCGACCTCCGCGATCACATCCGTCTTCTCGTCAATATGATAACCCGGAAGTGCTGGCGTACACAGGTGCAGCTTCACACCAGCCGATTTTGCGTCGCGCATGAATTCGATGACCTTCTTCCCGCCATCCATAGCCACAAGGTTCTCTGCTACGCCCTTTCTAAGCAGGTTAACCCCTTCCATCGTGAAAAATATGCGCACGTCAGCGTCCATAGACGCGAGTATTGCACCAATATAGAAGGGGGTGGCACAGCGATGAGGGGTACTTGGACCGCTTGTCATGACGATGAGCACGGACTTCTCATCGTGGTCGATATAGTGGTCGGCGTCCGTCATCGCGCGCCCCGGCTGCAGTGGATGTCGTCTCTTCGGCAGCGCTCGGCATAGCCTTGCGCCGCTGCTTCGCCGGTCACGAGAACCGACAGTGCGCGCTCGGGTCCGTCAACAGCCCGCACCCGCGCCACCCATGCCTCGTACGGCTCGATATTGAGTAGGTTCGGGTCTTCGAGGACCGCGATGTTGCCCTCCTCAATGACACAATCAAAGAAGTTCGGGATCGGCCCCGCCCACTTGCCCGACTCGATCGTCGCCACTGGTTTCCCGCTCGGACGGCGGGTGCCGGGCCGACGGACCCGCGCGTGCAGGATCTTGCCAGCGATCGTCTGTGAAATATCGGTCATTCCGATCGTGAGTGCGCCATTCTCCTCGCGTCGCACCCAGATCTGGTATTCCTTGTCGTAGTAGAGCTCTGGGCGAAACTCGCAGCCATTGCACTCCATTTAGAGCCCCCGAGACGGCTTTGGTGGTTGCACTTTCCCGCCACCCCGCCGCCCTTCTCGTTCTGACTTGGTACTCTCTAGGCCAATCCCTTTTCCTTAAGGAGCCCGATCGAGTCGCTGATGTTCTCGTGGATCCCGACCTTACGCGGCGACAGCCCCATTGCAAGTCCAAGCAGCTGCGTGAAGTAAAGAATCTTCACATTGGTCTTGATGCCAAATTCCTTCTCCGCCCGCACCTGGTGCATTTCGAGACCTGAGTGACACAAGGGGCACTCGGTCGCAATCACCTCGGCTCCGGACTCATCAGCGGCTTGCAGCAGGTTCAGCACAAGCTGAGTCGAAGTATCGGCGTCGGACAGGGTATGGGCGCCACCGCAGCAGGCCGTCTTCAGTGGAAATTCGACATTTATCCCCCCCGCAGCAGCCAGAAGGTCGTCCATGAAATGCGGCTTGTAGCTCGATTCGGAGCCGGGGCCCTGATCCTTTTCCGGAAAGATCTGCCGCGGCCGCGTATACATGCAGCCGTAATAGTTCGCAATTCGGATACCGTTCAGGTTGCGCGTCATTCTCTGCTTGATGCCTTCAGCCCCGAGCTCCTCCATCAGCCACTCGAGCAGGTGGACCGTACGCACATCCCCCTTGTATACCGGGTCATCGGCCTTCTTCGCAAGATCCTGTACGGTCTTGAGCGCCTCCTCCGAGCTCGCAAGTTCGTACTCGGCCTTCTTCAGATTGTGGTAGCAACCGTTGCATGGAGCCATCACGGTGTCGTAACCCATATGCTCGCTCGCAATCGCGAGATTGCGAGCTGACATGTAAGTCTGCAGCATGGGGTGGATGTTCTTCACCTCCATCGCGCCACAGCAGTTCCAGTCCGTAAGGTTCTCCATCTCAAGACCCAGCTTGTCGACAAGCACGCGGGTTGACTTGTCGTACGGACCACCAGAGCCCTCGAGGGCACAGCCCGGATAATACGCGACCTTTGGTTTAGGCATGAACCACTCCCTTCGGCTGTGGCGTGTGTGCGGCGGCTTTCTGCTCACGCACATATTCACGAAGCACCTGCTGTGTGCGTTCCCACTTCTTCGTCCGCGGCTTGAACACCAGATGTAATCCCATATGCATGAGGAAACTCACTGGCATGTACTTGATCATGCGTTTCATGACTTCGACCAGCCAGTCCTGAGTCAGTGACTGGCCTGTCTTTTTGAAAAAGTTGTAGACGATACGTCCGTCTTCCATGCGGCCGGTCTCGTAGACCTGATCGAGGAACTCCTCATCGAAAATCGACGAACTGGCCTTCGGCGTGATGCCCTGCTCCTCCATCCAGTGCGACAGCGCCTTCATGACGCCTTCGGGCCGGACATCCTTCGGACAGATGTTCGTGCATTTATTGCAGGACACACAGGTCCAGATGATGTCCTTATCTTTGATGATCTCGTCCTTCAGGCCGAGATTCGTCAGATAGATCCAGTACCGTGGATTGAAATCCGTATTCTGCGCGTACATCGTGCATGAATTTGTGCAGGATCCGCACTGCCAGCATCGGTGCACGTTCTCACCGCCCGGCATGGCCGCGATGATCTTGTAGAAATCATCATCATAATCCGTGAGGTACCGCGGCAGGATCATTGTGTTCCAGTGCCCGGACACATCCACACCATCAACGACCAGGGAATCCGTGGTCATCAGGCGGGCAGGGTCGATCAACGTCTTTTCATGAATTGCCATCTTCCACCTTTATGCTTCTGGTATTCGTCTGGACCCCGAGCACCGTCTAACGCTCGACCGTCTTGCGCACGCGCGAGTCTTTCTTCCGCGCCTCATCGATCCCTAGCAGCTTCTTGACCACTTCCAGAGGATCGGATTTCCCGCCGAAATCCGCATTTAGGAGTCCCATTCCATTCGACATCGCACGCATGTAATCGGCGTAGGCGTGTGCGAGCAAGAGATCCACCACGTAATGTGGCTCCCGGTATACCCCCTGAGCAGCCATCTGTTCCATGAACCACACACGGCCCGCCTCGTAGACGCCGGGACTCGACCCGAGCGGTACGGAATCTAGCGTATCCCCACCTTTCACGAACTCGCGCATCGCACCGCTATGGGTCGCCTGGTCCCAGACCCATCGGGTCATCAGCGGATAACGCTTCGGGTCCATGAAGTGCAGGATCTCGGCCGCAAAATCCTGAGCCGCGCGCCGACGCTTCTTGCCGACCCTCGCATCGCCACCCGCCTCTTCCGGCATGCTGTCGACAAATGCCATCATCCGCGTCTCGAGCTCGCCATCACCATAGAGCAGAACACGAAACGACTCCGTCACCGCACCGGATGGCATGGTCGCCAGCACCGGCCACAACCGTTTTCTCGCGGGCATGACCGTCTCAAGCAGGGTTTCCACCCCCTCCAAGGTCAGCCGTGATACCTCGGCTGGGTTCAGTAACGCCTGGAACACGGCACTCTTACGCGCGAGCGCCTCAAGGAACGGGTCCACCCCGCCCGCCTCCCCGATCAACTCGAGCAAGGCCGCAAATTTCTGGATAAAAACCCTAAGATCGAATCCGACCGCCAGCTGCGCAGGCGCGATGACATCACGCGCAGCGGCGACTGGACCCTCTTCAGGCGATTTTCTGAACCAGAGCATGCAGGTCGTTCACCGCACGCATCGCGGCGGCCTGCCCCTGAGAAATCGAGTCATCGATGGTTTCCGGGCCGAGCGCCGCACCCACAGCGTATATGCCGCGGCGCGTCGTGCCACAGGTATTCGTATAATGCTCCGCGCGCTCGATGAATCCATGCTTCTCGAGCGCAATACCAAAGACCTTGGCAATCTCCGGATTGTCTTCGTTCGGGTCCATGCCAATCGCGTGGACCACCAGATCCATCGGGATCACGATCGGGCGCTTCACCAACGTATCCTCGCCCTTTACCAGCAAGCGGCCATCAGGCGACTTGGTTACCTCGGCGATACGCGCCTTCACGAACTTGGTCTTAAACTCTTCCTGAGATTTCCAGTAGAACCGGTCTTCGTACAGACCGAAGGTACGGATGTCCATATAGTAGATAAACACATCGGTCTGAGGCGAGAGCTCCTTGATCTCCATCGCAAGGTTCGTCGACACCGTGCAGCATATCTTCGAGCACCATTCGCGACCAATCTGGCGGTCCCTGGAACCCACGCAAAGCAGGATTGCGACCCTATCAGGGACACGGCCGTCCGACGGACAGGCAATCTTGCCGGCAACCACCATCTGCTCCACCTGGGTGGTAGTCACTACGTCTTCGAACGTGCCGAAACCCCATTCCGGCTTGTTGATTGAATCAAAATGGGTGAAACCGGTGGCCAAGATGACGGCGCCACATTCGACCGTCTTGCCGTTTGAGATCGTGGCGATGAAACGCCCCGCCTCTCCATCCAGCTTGGTGACCTTCGCGCCCTTGTGAATCGTGGCACCGCGCACGTCCTCGACACGCTTGATCATGCGGCCCATGGCATCCTTCGCCCACTCGCCTGACGGTACCAGTTTGGCGTATCCGGACAGAATTGGCGTTCCACCCAGCCGGTCTTCCTTCTCAACAAGCACCACATTCATGCCCGCGCCTGCGACACCTGCCGCTGCGGCGAGGCCCGCTGGGCCCGCGCCTACCACCAGTACCGTGTTTTGCATTGTTTACGCCTTGCCTCCCAATGCCAGTTCGGGATTATAGAGATATTCGATGTTGCCCTGCTCGACCTGCTTCAGGTACTTCTCGAAGTCACTCTTCGACTTGTTCCAGTCGATGCCCATCTTCTCGACGAGCTCTTCGCACGGAGACGCGTGCCACTGCAACTGCACGATCTTGAACGGATCGGCACCGCAAGCCAGCGCCGCGAACTGCACGTCCGCCATGATCGGTACCTGGAAATTCTGGCCATGCGCCTTGCCGATCCACTGGTTCTTGTCCATTGTGGTGATACACCCGGTATCATTGCCGAGCATCACGTCCGCGTTTGCCTCCTGGCGCGCGACCTTGATCTTCCGGTCCATCGTAAAGGACCGGACGAATTCACGCTCCGAGATGATGTGTCGGAATCCAAAACCGCAGCAATCGTACCAAGTGGAATAGTCAATAACCTGAGCACCCATGGCCTGCGCGATGGCGGTGCCGATCGCAGTCCGGTTGCCGCCAAGAGTGTCGACATCGTAAATCGCGTCCTCGTGCACCATCTTGTAGTAATGGCAAGCAACATGCATGGTCGCGCGGATGTTAGAAATGTCGATTGTCTGCAGTTCTGAGGCGATACGCTGCCTCATCACATGTACCCATTCCGAGTAATGCACGATCTCCTCTGGAATCACGATCTTGCCGTCTACAAGGCGTCCGAGCTTGCCGAGAATCTTTGTCACCTTCTCCCGCAGCTCGGCGGACTCGATGAGGTATTTCCGGATCTCCTTGTAGTTTCCAAAGGAAGTGCCACAGTGAACCAGAGGATAGAAATGGCCGAGTTCGTGTCCATGCTGCTTGCCAGAGACGTAGGCCTGGTGGAAATTCCTCAGGAACACCGCCGCGAGCGACTCCACATTGCCAATACCGGAGCCGTGGTAGTTCCAGGCCGTGCAGGAGGTCTGATCGGTCTCATCGAGATAGTCCCTGCCCGGCACATAGCCGAACTTGTTCATGAACCACAGCAGCGAGGTGGGGTATCCGGGGATATTGCCGCATTGACCGCAGGACTTGTGATGCCACAGACCGACTGTCGGAATCTTCTTCTCCCAGCCGAATAGTGTCTTCACGGTCTTCGGCTGCATCGCATCGGTAACACGGTGGACGATGATCTGGCCATCCTTCTCGAGCTCCCACATGTGCTCGCGCACGTCATCCATCCGGTCACCAAGATCGACCGTGCGCCGGTCGACATGCTTGCGTACCCACTCGGTCGCCTGGGCCGCATCGGCCGCGGACAGATTGGTCTGCTGGAAGAACGATCCGTGACCGGCGATGCCCTGGCCGTCGGTGTTATGGAACCCCGGCTTCATGGTTCCTGGTCCGGCACCCTCGGGCGAAGTATTGTGGTTACCTGGTCTAAAGTCGGTCGGTTTCATAGAGGTTCTCCTGGCAAATCTCGTGAATCTTTGCGATCAGACGTCTACTTCGCGCTGTCGCCGTCGTGTTCTTTCACCCAATCGTCATAGTCCTCGCGTTTCTCTTCAATAAAGTCCTCAATCACGTCGAACAGGTTCTCATCGACGATCTGAAGCTGCTTCATGACCCCGGTCATCTCCCAGATCGTGTACATCTCAACCGACGTCTTGAGGGACACCTCCCATGCAGTATCCGTGGTCTGCAACGTCCGCACGGGTATGGCCTTGCGCAACGTCTTGAGGTCGCCCTCGACCTTCTGGATATTCGGACCCCAATCGGGGAAGTGGTCCGGCTGGATCATATCTGGCGACAACTGATTACCGGTCGTGATGAGCTTGAGCATCACGCGGCCGAACGGACGCAACACGTCCTTCGCCGATTGCATTCCATGTTTGATTGATATCTCGCGCATGATGGCGATCAGGCCGCCCGGGGAATTCTTGAACGGGCAACGCGCGGCGCACGTCATGCATTGCGCACACGCCCAGATCTTTTCCTGCATGGCATCGTAGATCTGCTCGACGTTCTCAGTCCAGAGCAGTTGGACGATCTCACGCGGGCTGAAATCATAGAAATGGGCTGCCGGACACGTCGCTGTGCAGATGCCGCAGTTAAGGCAGCCATTTAACTCGTGGTCGTACCTGAAATCGCGACGGATGTCGTCGTAGATTTCCTGCATCTCAGCGTAGGTTGCCATATCATTGCTCCTGGCCCGGAAACACCCATCAGTATATCGCACATTACTAATGAATGTCATTAACTAAAGCCACTGGGTGCTGTCTTCTGTCCCCAGTGGCTTTACAAACCGAAGCGCGCTCGGCCTTCGCCCTCTTCGCAAGTTCTTGTCAGATAAACAGGCAGATATCAGACTCTCCGGCAAACTCAAAGAAGGTTGCGGCGCCACCGTATTCGATGCCGCCGATGAAGTCGTTGTGGCTGAAACC
>JAJYDT010000018.1 GCA_021777335.1 Pseudomonadota bacterium
GCGGGTGCTTGGCGTTGGGCCGGTACCGCCGCGTAATAAGGACGCCGTGCCTGCAATCTCTGGAGGCGTCCTCTATACCGGTAGCCCGGTCACAGAGACCGCCTATGCGCTCAATCTGCGAAACGGCCGGATCCTGTGGCACACGCAGATCAAGGTCAAGATGAAGGCCGCGCCGACGATTATCAAGCCATACGTGTTCTTGCCAGCTGCCAATGGCAACATCTTCGTGCTGAATTGTGCGACTGGAAACGTGTGGAGGGTGTACAAGACCGGGCATGGAGGATTCGGTCCTCAGAACGCGGTAGTTGTGAACCACGCGCTCATCATAGGCAGTAATTTCGGGTGGCTGTACTCGATACCATTGTCACAACTCACAGCGGGCATAGCGGTTGGGCCCCCGCATTACTGATCTGCACGACGTCGTCGCGGGGAGGGGTTTCGTGAGAGCCATTGTTGCAATAACCCAAGATTTCCCGTTTGAGGCCTGAAGGTAAGCAAAAGTAATAAGTTTTTATAATGGTTTCTGCGTTAAAAGATAATGCTTTTAACCTCACCGTAGTTTGGTTCTAATGGAAACTTCGGGATTACCATGGTCTGTTGTTGCACAGTCAGCTGCGTGTGGCATCGGATCCTCGCCATCGTAAAAGGTTTCTTATTGGATTAGGCAACTGGCCAGTTGGGCACAATGATGCATGATGACTGATTCGCATGCATGTGAAAGATGATCACCCAAGGATTGGCGCAGGTGGATCGCGATCTGTCAGTCCCAGAGGTAGCGCTCCTTAAATTGCACGTCAACGGGTGTGTGTCTTCGATCTCCATGCTACGACTCTGCGCGAACAGCCGGGGCTGACGGCACGAAGGCGGATCACAACCATGGGTACCGCCAGGTATGCACTGTACTCCCTGGGCGGGTGCATCAACGTGCGTCTTACGTTTTTCCTCGCGCAGCTGGGGTAAAAGATTACCCCTTACTGAAGGGCCCGGTGCCAGGAGAGGACCTACACCTGCTGCAGCAATCATTCATCAGCCCGGAAGATTTGCTGCCCGACGTGGTGGTGAAATCAGTACTACCTAGGCTGCAGAGGCAATTGCAAATGCCACATACCATGCAACTGGCATCCCGTTCCGCCGCATTCATGGTGTGCCGATCAACGCCGAGACGTTCGACGCTCAGCGCGTCGCACCGATGATAACGAAACTGATCCGCACAGTCGCGGATGCCCGCACACAGCGTCTGGCTTGTCGGACCTTACTCGCGGCTGTTCTTCCTGGACGTTGAGATATGGAACAGATGCCACGCGGGGCAATAACCAATAAGCCCGGTGGCCACTAATACAAAACCGACTGCCATGACCACGAACGACCAGGGACGATCAACGTATGGCGCAACGTAGCCGCCTCCGATAAGCACGGCTCCAACCACGACCCGTACAACGCGCTCCCACTCTCCCTCATTGACAATCATACAGAACCTCCGGCCGGTGTTGAGGAAATCCAGCGAGCGAGCCGCTCCGCAGATGCGAATCCGAGAATGGAGTCAACGATTAACCCAGAACGCACGACAATTGTGGTCGGCACTGCCCGTAGCCCAAGGACTGTCGCCGCCGCTTCGGAGTGCTCGGCGTCATGCACGATCATCAGGCCCGCTTCGATCAGTCCAGCATGCACTCGCTTCATACGGTCGCAGGCTGGGCATCCGGTTTTGGTCCAGACGTGAACCCCATCTCTAAGGGCCAGTGCGCGGCCTAAGTGCCCCTCTTGCTGCCGGTGTCGCCAGAGACGCTCTGCCATGAGCAACAGCATGATCAGTGTGATGCCGGAAAATAAGAGGATCGTGCGCACTTTACTTCAAACCGCACCGCCTCCAGAAAAGGAGGCCTGGACAGACACCCGTGATGCCCGCAAACCCGAGCATAGCCACGGGAATATAAAGGACGAAACTTACCCGTGCAAAGCCTGTAAGCGCGATGCCGAGCAGAGTCATCAGGGAAGCGGTTAGGTACACCATGCGTTGAGCGGTCATTGATTTCCTTGTTTTGTAAAGTTTTCACTGTACGCCGAAATGGTGAGTAACCGGAGCCGTGTTGTAGATACATGCCCCTGGGTGGGAATGTTCGTGAGCTTTTGAATCGCCCGGGTCACAGTGCTCGGTGCAGCCTGTAGTGCTTGCTCCATGGCTTCAAGGTTCTGTAGGGCAACCTCGAGCCGTCGTATACCGTGTTTAGTGCAACCCACAAGTACGGAACGGCGATCGACCGGGTGTGGATGCACCGCCACAAGACCTAGGGCGCGCATCCCTTGGACAAGACTCGTTGTGGATGGTTTAGTAATTCCAAGCTTTACGCTCAGGGTGCAGGCAGAGCAGGGATCGGTGCTATCGAGTTGTCGGAGCACCCGGAATTGCGCGAGCGTGAGCCCCGCATCGCGTAGAAGAAGCACTACCTGTCGCTCTAGGGTACGCGCTGCATCTAACAGATCCGGCACCCGAGCCTTACGCATATCCATGACTATATTTAGTAATCCATACTAACTATATTGTCAAGCCCGAGCGCAGCAACGGATAGGGCGCTCGCCTGGATCAGGGTATCTTGCCCTGCCTTGGGAGCAACCAGACATAGAACATCGGGGCGACAAAGAGGGACAGCAGGATCGCGACAGAGAGCCCCCCCATGACCGCGGTAGCAAGCGGTTTCAGAAGATCTGTTCCCCGTCCGATGCCAATCGCGAGCGGAAGAAATCCGAGGACATCTGCGAGCATGGTCATCATGATAGGTCTGAGCCTGCGCCGCGCGGCGAGTTCGACCTCAAGGCGTCCCGGATGGCTGCGATGGAGCCTTGCTTCACTGAAGATCAGAATTCCATTATTGACAACAATCGCAAACACAAGGAGTAATCCAAGAAACGAGGTGCTATCGAGTGGTATCCCGGTAACCAGAAGCGCTGTGAGGGTACCGACAGCACTTAAACCGGTCGCGGCCAATACCGCGAGTGCCGGGCGCTGGCCACCAAGCTGCAAACCTACCAGGATCAGGAGTATCCCGAGCGCTGTTGCCAATGTAACCTCCATTTGCGCGAAGCTCTTTGTCTGCTCCTTGTAGTATCCGGCGATGCTGCTCGTGATGCCGGGCGGAAGGTGCAATGTGTGGAGTGCCACACGGGCCCGCGCAGCGGCTTGGTTGAGGCCAAAACCAGATTTCGGATGCAGCTGGATGTCCGCATAGGGCACGAGGTTCTGGTGCATCACGAAAGGTACCGACGGCACAAGTCGTACCGTAGCCACAGTAGAGAGCGGGCGCCAGTGTGGCGGTCGAGGTGTGTTGATCTGGAGATTCGGAAGCAAGTGCGCTAGCGCGAGTGGCCCGTCTGGGCGCTCATGGACGGAGATCGGCAGTATCTCATTGCCCCTCAGCATGAAGCCGGCCGACTCGCCCCAGAACGCTTGCCGTATCTGGCGTGCGAGTGTATCCGGTGTGAGCCCGGCCCGGGCCCCTCGAGGCCGTACAACAAGTTTGAGTTCAGGTCCAGTGGAAGAGGTCCCATAGGAAATGTTCGAAAACGCTTGGGTCTGTTTGAGCGCTGCGACCGCGCGCGTGGCCCACATCGACAGCTGTCCGGGCCGATGGCCAAATAGATCGACGTCGAGCGGTGAATGCGCGCCTGACAGATTTCCAAGTTGGGTGACGAGAATTTGGTGCATCTTCAGCATCAGCAGCCCAGGATAGGCCGCCCGGAACTTCTTGCTGAGGTATGCGATCACCTGTTCGGTCGAAACGGGCCGGTGTTGGTGCAGCACGATGACAAGATCACCCTTGTTTGGCGCAGCTCTCGGGTTTCCGAGGCTCTGGCCGACAATGAGTGATGCGCCACGCACCGTCCTATCACGCTTTGCGATCCGCATCAGGCCGCGTCCAACGGCAAGTGTATCAGCGACCGATCGGCCTATGGGTGTACGAAACGGTACCGCGATAACACCCTCATCCCAGGCTGGCAGAAACGCGGTCGGAAGGCGCCAAAATACAGCTGCCGCGAGTAGCGCAAGCACCAGCATGACCGGTAATACTAGTGCGGGCCGACGCAGCCCATGGCGCAGGGTACGCGCGTACCACACGCGGACCCGGCGAGCCGGGCGCCAGCCCTTCCCATGAGCAACCGCGCGCGCTGCAAGCGCGGCGGCAAGCACCGGCGTGATCGTGAGTGCGATGATCTGCGAGATCACAAGCGCGCTTACAAGCGCGATCGCCATCTGGCGGAATAGAATGCCGATTGTCCCCTTAAGGAACACAAGTGGCACGAAAACGAGGGCCGAGGTCACTGTCGCGAGCGTCATCATGGGCAGTACGGCGCCGGCAGCTTTAAGTGCGCGTACTCTCCGTGTCTCCGGGTCCGCGTCGGTCGCCGCATGCGATGCCTGTTCTATGACAACGATAGCGTGATCGACGAGCACGCCGATGGCGGCGGTAATCCCGCCGAGCGTCATGATGTTCAGCCCAAGTCCTAGCACGTCAAGCACCACCATCGTGGCTGCGAGCGCGAGCGGCACTATGACCACCGTTGCCACTGCCGTGTCGAATCGGCGCAGAAACAGAAGCAGCACAATCCATGTGACGATAGTGCCCAGAAAAAGCGCGGCCCAGACATCGCTGAGACTTTGTCGTATGAGGTCTGAAAAGTCATAATCCTTGACGAGGTGAACACCAGCGGGCAGCGCATTTTTTCTAAGCTGCATGATCTGCTGGCCGACCTCCGCGGCGACGGCTTCTACATCTGCGCCTGCCTGGGCCGCGATATCGATGAGGAGCGCATGGCGCCATCCATTGACTGCGGCGCCACGTATCCTCGGGGGCGGCCCCTCAATGATATGCGCTATGGAGCCGAGGGTAACCAGCCCACCATGCACAGGGATGGACAGACGGGCAAGCCCTGCGAGTGTTTCTGGGCGCCCATGAGATGTCAGCAGGAACTGCTGGTGAAAGCCATTCAGCACACCACCAAAGTATGGTCCCTGGTGGTCCTTCAGTAGTTGCACGATGGCCGATTGGTGTAGATGCCGCTCGGCAAGCGCGCGTGGGTCAAGCAATACGTTGATATGCGGCCATCCGCGCCCGATCCCATCAACCGTATAGACCCCCTGTACATCCAGGAGCTTGGGTTTCACAGTAAAGGCGTATGTCGGCATCATTCGATCGCTCGAGACGTTATTGGAGACGAGCGCGTATTCTGCGAACGGATAGATATTAGGCATCATCAGTCGGATGCTGACATGTGCCCCTGCGGGCAAAGTTACTTGAGCGAGGCGGGCCTGTAGCATGAGGAGCGCGAGGTTTGGGCGTACCGCGGTGTCGAAGTACACGTGAATTTTTGTCAGCCCGCTGCTTGTGCTGGAGCGCACAAGCGTGACGTCCGGAACCCCTTTCGCCGCCTGTTCGAGTGGTTGCGTGACCCGAACGAGCATGATCTTCACCGGCAGGTAGCCGTCGCTCACAAGCACAGACACGCGCGGGAATTCGATGTTCGGGAATACGCTCCGTGGAAGTGCGCTAAACCCCACATAGCCTGAGGCAAGGATAAACGCTGCCACGACGGCGAGCGTGAAGCGGTTGTCCCACAGGGCCGCGAGATAACGTTTCATCGCACCCCGACTTGGGCCGTATCAATCACTGGCGTGCCCGTGCGGATGCGTCCTGCCCCTGTGACAACGACTTTCGCACCCAGCATTACAACAGGTCCGTGCACCCATACCCAGTGCCGGTCGGCATGAACGATTGTCACCTTCACTGCCTGCGCACGGCCACCTTTGATCTCATAAATAAAGGCTTGGCCCGCCATCATTACGACCGCGTGTTTTGGCACGGCGGCTCCAGATTCTCCTTGACCGCGCAGTTGTACGCGTGTGAACTCGCCAGCGAACAGGCGACAGTGGCAGCGCAGGTACACGGTGACAAGGCCGCCGCGCCCGGCGCGCTCGCCGACCGCATAGACCTGTCCGCGCCATGAATGTTTTTCGGCTTCGATCCGGGCAGGGTCGCCGGGCTTGAGTATTCGCGCCGCTGCCGGGGACATTGGCGCTGTCAGATAGAAGCCACCGGTTCCGGAGAGGCGCGCGATGGCAGTTCCAGGTACAACCCAGGCCCCGGCAGGTACAAGGTAACTGACCGTGCCCGGAAACGGGGCCTGCACCGTGCCACGTGAGAGGCGGGCCTCAAGGCCCTCGAGCACAGCTCTCGCGTGACGTGCGCGCGCCTTGGCCTGCGCGAGCTGAGCTGCTGTGAGCAGTCCTTCCCGCGCAAGGATCGCGCTCTCGGCATAAGATTTTCTCGCAGAGTCTTCTTGAGCAGTTGCAGCCTCAACGTCGGCGGCAAGCCGCAATGGCAAGATCCGTGCAAGCACGGTATTGCGCACCACCGCTGTTCCGGGCCGAAGGGGCAGGGGCGCCATTACGCCTGAGAACGGCGCATCAATGACGATATGTTCATTGCTGCGCCCCTTGGCCAGCACGGTCACTGTCGGGTGATATACCCGCGTCGTGACTATGGCAGTAGTCACTTTGAGCGGCGTAGCTGCCACAGCGGCATGAGCTGTGACGCAGAGCGCGGCGGCAAAAACTGTTTTCAGTCTCACAAGCGCCGCCCCTGCCAGCGGGCACCGCTTGCAACCGCGAGTCCGACATAGCTTTGTGCCTGTGCGATACGTAGAGTGTTGAACTGTTCTTCCATGATGGCGTCTCTCAGTACAATGGCGAGCATCTGTTGTGCGTTCAGTGCGCCGTTATATCCTGCGGCAATCGCTGCGCGTGTCAGATGATCGAAGGTATGCTCCTGTGGGGCGAGCACTTTGATCTCCCGGGTGTAGTTCTGGAGTAGAGTGTAGAGCCGGTAGATCATCGCTCGGTCCTGTGCGAGCCTTGCCATATAGGTGTGATAGAGTACTGCGCGCCGAGCGCGGGCAACCGCGATGGAACCCCGGTTGCCGTTGAACGGCAATGTCAGGGTGAGCTGCCAGCCTGCCGATGGAATTGCGGAGTTATCACGGGCTGCGTCAAGCCCGATCCCGATTTGTGGGTATTGGCCTAGTATTGCGCGTTCGAGGCGGCCTTGCGCACTTTTGTAGGCGGCACGCAGGGCCACCAGATCGAGTCGGTCATGCTGTGCCTCGATGAAGAGTTTCCGCGGGGAAGATAGTACCAGCGGAGGCGGTGCCGGTTGGGCGAGACTGAGATGGTCGCCAGGACGAAGGCCAAGCACTGCATTCAGCGCAAGGCGTGTCCTCCGAACACGCCGGTCATACGCTGCGGCCGCTTCTTCGGCAACCAGGGCAATGGCCTGCGCACGCGAGGCCTGAGTGGCAGGGATCGCCTTGGCCTTGGCTGCTCGCGCGATCTTCGTGGCGTACGCTTGGGCCAGAGTGCCTGCGGAGATAGCCTGCGCCTGGCTCTTTTGGAGCCAGTAGAGCCGGATCGCAAGCAGCCGTGCTTGGTTCGCAACCACCCATTCCTGCCATGCGACATGGAATCGCGCGGCGCGCGCTGTCTCGCGCGCGATTCTCAGTGTCACCGGTCGTGTAAAGAGTTGTGATAGATCCCACAGGAATCCTGCATTATAGGCAGTCGTGTGGCCACTGCTTCGCGTTCCATAAGGAATGAGCGTACTCGCACTTACGACTGGATTCGGCAGTAGGCCAGCCGCGAATACCTGGGCGGTTGCAACACGCGCGCGGGCACGAAGTGCAATGAGGTCTGGATTCGCCAGTACTGCGATGACCCCTATGGCACGTGGCGTCAAGGGGCGGGCGAAATCAAGGCGTATCGGAGCAAGCGGTGCCATCCTCAGTCGTTTCGCGGCACGCACGAGCGCTGCGTGAGTAGGTTCACGCAGCGCCCGCCTGACCGCGGAAGGAGACAGGGGCCGAGCATGATAGCGCGCGCATGCGGTGAGCATGCCAAGTATCAAGACGAGTACCCAGTGTCCGCGCCGGTTTTTGCGAGACCTCACGTCGGGATGTGTAGATGTTTTCACGGATGTCTGATGCGCGCAAGTGGCGCGCAAGACTGTTGCAAAACATAGAGATTACTAAAGATGATTACGTTCATGAGTCAGTTTGCACGCACCTTCGAGATATCTGCAGGTCGGCGCGACCGCGCAGAGTGAGCTACTGGTATCCACACTGTTTCCGGGATCAGGGTAGCCGAGGTCCGGGGAGCGTTGCATTAATCAGGGTCGCCGAAAAACTATCTTGGACCATAACCCTAGGAAGGCTACTACCGTACCAGAAACTACGGATCTACCCAAGACCTGACCGTGGCCCCGGTAGGCGACCCCGTGATCACGAGAGGCACCCTTTTTAAAGACCGTATAGCGCCTGGCATCACGAGCAAAATACGAGCAAAAGATGGCCACCACAGCGGACCACGGTAGGCAGCCCACTCTGAAGTGCCGGCTGATGCGCCACATGGTCCTGCGTGAAGATGAGTTATCCGGTTCCGCCAGACCATACTCCGATCGAAGGTTCTTCGTCGAAGTATAGCAACCCTGCTCGGAGATGGTATTTCCCGGCGCCAGTGTCAGACGTCGAGCATCAGCTTTCTCGGTTTACGCATGCCTGCTATTTTGCAGGCCTGCTGGCCATACCCGTAGGGAAAGAGCTCATGCAGATACTTGCGGGTAGCTTTATCCTTACCAAGTTTCTGTTCCAGTGTCTTCAGGACAACGCGTGCCTCCGGTACTGTGTTGCGCTCTTCGAAATGCTCACGCACGAACCTTACGACGAGCCAGCGTTCCTTGGTAAGCTCGAGTTGTTCTTGCTCGGCAATTCGTTCTGCGATCGCCCCGTTCCATTCGTAAGGGTCGAGCAGGAATCCTTCCTCATCAGTCTCAAAGTTTTTACCATTCACTTCCAGCGTCATGACGCTCTTTCCTCCCGCCCACGAGTGGCTGTTGAACGTCGTTGATGGGATGCCCCGATCACTGGCCCGCACCGGGGTTCGGTTTCCGTGGCACAAACCGAACAATACTCGGATTCCCGCCGGAAACAGGCTCGTCCACGTATTTAGGTCTCGCCGCCATGGGTCGGCCTGCAGCGTCGGCAAGTTCCCGTTCGCGCGCGCTGATCAGGGCAAGTGACTGGCGTAGATCTTCAATTGTGCTGTCCTGTAGTGGGTGCCGCATCCCAGGCATGGTTGCGGTATCCTTTATGACATTGGTCAACGCGACCTTTACCGCGCGCAGGATACGCTCTTCTTTCGACAGATCAGGATCACTCATAACAACCCCCTAGCCTCAGATTCGATTTAGAGATAGTCGAGAAGCAGTTGTGTCATAGGCAAGCCGCTTCCATTGAGGTATTTTGCGATTATCTCAGCCCACGTTTTTGGTCCTGCCACATAGATATCATGTTTACCAAGATCACGTACTTCCGAAGCAATGCCGTCCAGTGTACGCTTGAGCTCAGGTTCCGACGCGGCGATAAGCGGGGCATATCGGAAGTTATCCAGCGCGTCGGACCATGACCTGCACAGATTGTGCATATAGTGCCCCCATTGTGACTCGTTGATCCAGTAAAGCGAAATCGATTCCGCTGCGTTCAGTGCCATAGCGTGTTCGATAAGGCTCTTAATGGGGGCAAATCCGGTCCCCCAGGCGATGAAGAGGAGCGGTCGCTGCGACTCTTCGCTCAGCACGAAATCGCCACGCGGGCCTTCAAGTGTGACAGAATCTCCTGGTTTTAAGGTCGGCATGGTGCTGCCTGAAAGTACGGCTTTGGGCAGGTGGAACTGAAGATTCCGGTCATCACACGGACAGCTAGCGATCGCGGCATCAAGCGCGTTATCCCCGATCATGAGCGTGACACGCTGTCCCGCCAGAAACCTCAGCCGTGAGCTCCGCGGAGTTTGTAGGTGCAGCAGCATAAGCGTTTCCGAAAGCTCCTGGACAGTCTTTACGCGTGCGACAATGTGCTGTAGTGGAATTCCGCGCGTCCCGCCAGCCTCCGTGGCCTCGATGACGAGGTCAGTTATGGCCGTATGTGCGCAGAGTAGTATGTAGCCGTCGGCTTTTTCCGCTTCGGTTAGCGTGAAGTCAGAGTAGCGGATCTTCTTGGTCTCGCCGGAGACGATCTTCGCTTTGCACAGACCGCAGTTGCCGCTGCTGCACCCGTAATCTAGGGAAAGACCCGACCGTAACGCGGCGTCGAGAATGGTGTCATTTCCTTCAATAAGAAATTCGTGGTTGCTTGGCAACAGTCGGATTTGGGCTGTCATGATCCTGAGAAAATGGTTCTGGATAAGGAGTGACGTGTCGGGTTGTAACGGTACCAGCTCCTGTTCCCTCAATATTAGCCCAAGAGTGGATAGGGTGTGCTTGGCCGAGGCTGCACCGCCCACGTCTGCGGCGGCAATCTCCATGGAAATACGGTGGAGCAAGACTCGTTTTTGCTCGACCTCGGACTTGAGTGACACGAGTTCCCGTGTAAGGGTCTCAATCCGTGCCAGGAGCACCTCGGGGTCAGGAAGAATGCGTTCCCGCACACGGTGCGCGAAAGCGTCATCTTTTATCCGGGTAAAGCGTTCAAGAGTGCTGTTGTCTTCAATGCGGGCGGCCGGGTAGGCTGTTGCGAGATCGCTAATGGCAACCTTGCCTTCAAACGTCATAAGCTCCCCCTGCTGGATCTTTTTCTGCAGCATGCCGCGGGTAACCCCGATGAGTCGGGCGGCACGCGTGAGCGAGAGACGTTCAGGCATCGGGGTGATCCCGGACAGACAATTGTTTTCGGACCAGATCAGTCATCTGGCAAAGACGCGGTCGGGTGAGGAAAAAGCCTTGAACTCAAGTGCGTTACCGCTCGGATCAAGCAGGAACACGGTCGCTTGCTCACCTGGCTTGCCGAGAAAACGCATACCTGGCTTGCGCAAAAACGGGACATCCGCTGACTGCAGACGTTCAACCAACGCGCTCCAGTCTTTCATAGTCAGGATAACCCCAAAGTGCGGTATCGGGATATTCTCGTCGTCTACTTGGTTCAGCAGCTCTACTTTATGCCCGGCAGGGCACAGATGTGCGACGATCTGGTGCCCATAGAGATCGAAATCGACCCAGGTCTCGGCGCTGCGCCCCTCCGGGCAGCCGAGGATGCCAGTATAGAATGTCCGTGTCCGGGCGAGGTCATTGACTGGAAAAGCGAGGTGAAAAGGGCGCAGGGGTGGCGTGTTTGTCATCAGAGCTCGCTCCATCGTCGCACAAGATTGATGTAGGCCTGGTTCACCCTGATCGTCTCGGGAGCGTCTGGCGCACGCTCAAGCAGCGTCTCGCGCGCGAGGTAGAGGTCGTACAAAAGTTCCCTCTGTCCTGGGTCGCGCACCATGCTCTGTACCCATGTGACGGCGACCAGCCGCTCGCCAGAAACGACCGCATTGACCCGATGTAGCCGGGAAGCGGGGTACATGACCCCGTTGCCCGCTGTGAGCTTGACCGTCTGCGTTCCGTACGCCGTATCAATCACAAGTTCCCCGCCCTCGTATTCATGGGGCTCACTCAGGAAGAGCGTGATTGCGATATCGCTGCGGTAAGGCGCGCCATCCGCGCTCATGATAGGGTCATCGAGATGGGTTCCGTAGGCCATGCCTGCTGTATAGCGGGCATAGTGAGGGGTGGCAACAGCAAGTGGCAGAGCGGCGGCGCGATACGCCGGATGCCGCACGAGATTGCTCATTACGAGGCCGTCAAGCTCCGCGATCCAGGTTGGCCGACGGTCAATCTCCTGGTTCCGCTTGACACGTTGCGCCGCAGCTCCCGCAGTGAGTCGCCCGTCGACGAAAGTGCCCTGGGCGATGAAGCGCCGCGCCGCGGCGAGCTGCTCGCGTCCAAGGACCCCAGGAAGCGTCAGCATCATGGGATCACCGTCTTGACTGTAGCGTAGACGGGGTGCATTCAGTGCGCCGCAGAGAATCGCGCAAGTGCGCCCCCGTCATCCAGGCATGTACGCACCATTGCCGCCGCAGTTCGTGGCGAGTCGTGGCGGCCAAGATGGAACAGACACATGGCGGCCGCGTAAATAAGCGCATCGCGTGTCGGGCCTGCCGCGCCCTGCAATGCGGCCAACCCTTGTTCAGCCGCCGCGGCAGCAACTAATGTCGCGTTGAAAGGCTTTTCCGCATCCGTAGGCTCACGTAGCCCATCTATCTGCTCCGGCAGAGATGCCGCCCGCACGGTTTGTACGATTCCAAGATCCTCGGGATGGATTTCAAGGCTCTGTTCTTCGCCTTGGTCGTGGTAATAGACGAACGCGCCCATTTGCCGCAGGGATGGAATGACACCACCCTCAACTCCGCGCACCATAAGCGCCGAATTGAACCCCGCGCGCCGCGCGAGCAGGGCGTAGATCCGGGGATAGGGTTTGTGGACATAGCCTGTCAGGAGATGGGTCTTGATTCGGCCACGGAGGGGACCGAGCAGGGTCTCCACGGTGCTAAGCGCAGGGCGCTTAACGATCAATTCGCGCAAAGGGACGAGTGCGTGGAGCCTTGGGCAGAACGCGTTTTGATCGACGTACGCCCAGCCAATCGATGGGTCCGCGACACGTAGCGCAGCTGCCTGTGGACTAAGATCAACCGGTATGCCGGCAGCGGCAAGCACCTGGCGGTGCGTAACACCATGTTTTGGTCCGACGCACAAAAGACCGTGTGAAACTGATGGAACTCCGGTCGCGGCGAGCACGGCAGGTAAAAATGGCGACGGCGGAAGGCTGCGCAGGTAACCATCATAGGGATCGGCGACGTCCATGATCTCATCCACCGCCGCGATAACCTCTGTCGTTTCTGCGCGCAACGCATCAAGCAGGCCGAGATTTTCTTCGTCAGTCTCGCGCTTCATACGCAGGGCGATCAGGAAGATGCCCGCTTGGACCGGATCCACCTGACCGCTCAGGACAAGGCGCATGGCCTCGGCCGCCTCGGCCTGTGAGAGATCTTTGCTAAGCTCAGGTCCAGTCGCAATCCTGCCCAGAATCTCGCGCATAACCTCTGTCGCCGCCCGTCCGAGATTCAGTCTGTTGGCTGTCATAAACATCCCGCCTCTGTCTGAAGGGAGATAAGGATATCATCGCCCTCCACGCGCACCGGGTAAACCATGAGCGCGTCCTCAGCAGGTCCATCCAACACTGCACCCGTGCGCACGCTGAAGCGGCTACCGTGGAGCGGGCATTTCACGGTCTCGCCCTGAAGCGCGCCGGTGCAAAGCGACACGTCCTCGTGGGTGCATAGCCCGCCAACAGCATAATAGGTACCTTTAATGTTGGCGATCAGGATGTGATGTGTATTTAATCGGACACACCACATTCGCCCGTGACCGATATCCCGAGCGTGTGCTACCACGAAAAAATCCGGGGTCACGAATGGCTCACCGACCGAGGAAAAGCGAAAGACCACCCGCCATGATGACCCAGGCAACTACGTGGCGAAAGCGCCTTTCCGATACGCGCAGATGCAGTTGATTGGCACGCCACAGGACAACGATCAGGAGCGGCGCTGAGAACGCCATGAGACGCACAGTCCCAGCGCCAAGAACCCCATATGCGGCGTAACCCGTGAGCCTCAGGATGTTCAACGCAAGAAAGA
Organism: Pseudomonadota bacterium; assembly: GCA_021777335.1. Taxonomy (GTDB): domain Bacteria; phylum Pseudomonadota; class Gammaproteobacteria; order Acidiferrobacterales; family Acidiferrobacteraceae; genus JAJYDT01. The sequence continues at coordinate 13,607 of JAJYDT010000018.1, forward strand.
ACGCAAGCGCGTAGTTGCGCACAACTGTCTTGTCCTCGAACGTGCCGAGCAGGCGCGTCATAGCAATCGGTCCGCTGATCCCAAAAAGCGCCTGGGAGGCCCCCGCTAGCGTGTCGAAGACGCGCGCTGCTCTTCGCCCTATGCGCACATGACCCGGGGCCACCACGAGCAATACGCCGACAAGCGTAACCATGGTAGCGAGCAGTTTCCGGAAGAGCACGGGTGATATGTGGTAGAAAAGTACAGTGCCTGCGATACCGCCGGCCACCGCGTAGAACAACATCCAGCCAAGGAACCGCAGGTCCACTGTTTTTGGGGAACGTATCAAGCCAATCGATCCTACGAGGATCTGCGGCATCGCAGAGTATACGACAAGTATCTTGGTGCTGAGCAGGAAGCGTAGAACGGGCAGCATCAAGATGGTGCCGCCCAGTCCGAATACAATCTCGAACGAATACGTGAGCGCAGCGACGGCGGTCAGTACGATCACGGTTGGCATTGGGGCGCGGGACAAAGAAATTCATAGCGGCTCAGGTGAAACAGATCCATGTCGTCGCGATGTACTTGACACCTTGATTGAGCGTCACGCCACGGTGATTGTGTGTCCAGAAAGGCGGAAACAGCAATAGGTTGCCTTCCACCGGTTTGACTTTGACCCCCTGGGCCAGAAACTCGGTTTCTCCGCCTGGTCCATCGACCGTGTTTAGATACCAAATGGCCACCAGCTGGCGCTGACTGAAGACGCCGGGTCCCGAATCGACATGCCAATGATAGAACTCTCCCGGGCGTGTGCGTTGCATATTGTAGCCCATGTCTTTGAATGAGTTCGCCGCAAAGTAGGGGAATATCTCTGCGAACCGGCTGAATGCGGATGCAAGCGAGCGCGCAAGCGTGCCGTCGATGTCTTTCCAGTCCTTGCGTCCACTGATACGGAGGTCGGTGGATCGCTTGATATCCGACGCTAAAGCCCCCTGCTGGCCGATCCGTCCCTCGTACTGCTGTTCCGGGCTAGCTTCGTAGCGGCGTATCATTTCATGACACACGTCTGCATTGAGCGCGCGCTCGATTTCGTATATGAAGCTGCCGGGCCTCACCTCTTGAATCATGTCTGACAGTATCCGGTCTCGCCCGCGTCGATTATCATATGCAGGCTGCGAGCGGTCAACGCGGCGCATGGACATTGTCTGGGTGGTGAGTGCGATGCAGGTTCTGCTGTTCATCATTGAGCGCGGCGGATATCCCGTGTGTGCCGACCGGTTCTCGCGCCTTGGTTACCGCGTGATCATCGAGCGTTCGATGCGCAAGGCCTTGGCTCTGCTCAAGTCGGCCAGCCCCGACGTCGTCGTTGCCGAATTCAATTTTGGCCCGCGCTACGGAGACCGCATCAGCAACCTCGAGCCGCTCTTCGCACGCATCGAGACCGGTTTTCGTGCGACGCGGGTGATCGCGCTCGCCGACGCGGAGTACTGGCATCATCTTGACACGCTGCGTAAGCGTTTTCCCATATTCGATACGTTGATGCATCCCGTCACCGAAGACCGCCTCGTTGATTGCGTTAATCGTGCCGCCCAGCCCTGAGCACCCATGGCTAGCGCTCGAACAGGATCTCTGTATTCTGCATCTCGCCATGGGCATCGATGTTGACCCCGATGGCGCCTGGTAACCGTGTCAGGATATATGCTGCCATCAGCAGGGTGGTGGCCTTGTTGCCGTTCGTCATTGACGTCAGCATCCGGTCAGCGACAATCTGACAGCGCTGAAGCGTGTCCGGGTGTTCGACATAGTCCCTGCTCATCTGCCAGCCACGATCCATGTCACGATCGATCTTGGCAATAAACGCTGGGGCCGAGACTATCAGTTCGTCCGGTACCTCGAGCACATAGCTCGCTTCTTCCACAAAGACGTTTAGTCGCATGCCGATCCTATTCCTTTTGTAGGAAGCAAGTAGCCATACAGGCCATGTGGGGAACATATCCCAAAATGGGTATAAATGTTTATATCAAAAGGGGATTACTGGCAAGCTGTGATTGAAATGTGCAGCCGCTTTATTATGATGACGCGACTATGCGATAAGGGAGCGCTCTATGGACAAGATTTACTACCAGACTATCGATACGATGGAAAAGAAGCATATCGACCCAGAGTATATCAACGGCTGGGCGTGCGGATTCCTGCACAACCCAAAGCGTGAGGAACAAAGGCTCAATGATGCCTACGATGCTGGGTACAATGATGGCTGGGACCGCAAGGTTGACGGGTTCGGTGGCTGGGTGAAGAAGAAGTAAGATGTGAAGTAACCCGGATCAGGCGTCGACCAGTCGCGTGTCTTTCAGTTCAACCGACTCGAAGGTGTCGCGCAACCACCACATCACTTTCTGCGCAATGAGGCGACTCTGATTTTCTACGGCAGGTCCCCGCTGCAGGGAAGAGAGGATGAGTATGAGGTTTATTTCAGTGGGCGTGTAGTGCCGAGCGAGTACCGTGAGTGCTTCTGGCCGCCCCGGTCGGACATTTGGAAGTGTGAGTGCCATGATCTGCACGCGTTGTATTTTGATGTGTGAGAATGCCGACCATAGGTGGTTCCGCGTTTCTTTTGCAACATAGTCACTGACAAAAAGGCCTGCCTCCTCGACCGCAGCGATCACCCCGGGCTCGATCCCGGGGTGATCGGCAAAAAAGTCGAGGGCGGGGCAATACCCGAGCCGTTCCTTGAGAACAATGTCATGAATCCGCTCCGCAGCTGCGGATCCGGCGTTTGCTGCAAAATCACCTAAACGGTCACGCACAAGGCTCAAAGACACGCGTACGCGGATGGATACCGAGGCCTTCACAATGGTGATAGGCCGGGCCGTGCTCATGAGGCCTGCGCAAGTGCCGTAAGCTGTTTCAGAATCACCTCGGTGACCGGGGCGAGTTTCTTCTGAAGGAGGGTCCCGGTCGCCGTCGTGTGTGCGAGAATGTCTGTCACCACCGACTCCGTAATCGCCCCAAGCGTAAGGAGCGCTGATAGCTCCGCGGCAAGCGCGGGTGCTTCACGCAGGACCGCTCTTGCCGCCTGCGAACCATGGACAGACGACCCTTCGACGCACGCTGCCAATGCCTCACGCTCGATTACCTGGACGTCACGCCCAGCTACCCGTTGCGGTCCCACGCAACGGAAATAGGAACCGATGGTATCAAGCGCAACTGCGATTACGTCCTGATCCATGGGGCGCCGGAGAACTCTGCTTGCGGCCTCTATGAAGGTCTGCCCGGGAGCCCTCAGCGCACGTAGGGCCAATATGGCGACAGGATTGCCGGCATCTGCAAGAACAGCAAGCATCTGTTCGTAATTATCAAGATCCGCACGTGCCGGCAGTGGTTCAGGTAGATTCTCGGGCATTGCCTGCAGAAATCCCACGCAATAAGCGCTTTGCTTCGCCCCCGTCTCCCAGAGACGGCGGCGTGCACCCTCCGTGATTAATCCCGGTTGTAGAATGAGGCGAACGGTTTCCATGACCACCCGGGCGTCGGTCTCGAACGGTAGATGTTCGACGAGGTGCATAGCAAGAACAGGGCCCATGGTACCGCTACGCACCGGCTCGCGCTCAAGCATGCGACGCGCATGTTCCGAAGTTGGCGCGATCCACCATACCCTCCGGGCGAGTTCGTCAGTGAGACCGGGCGCCCCGGCCACGGCAGTTACGGCCTCAGGCTCGCCCAACAGGAGCAGTTTGTCGAGTCCCTCGTCACGCCGTTGGCCCATGCGCGTCCAGCGTGCTAGATGCAGAGGGTAACCTCCGGGGGATCCGAGCACGACACCGGAAATGAACTCGCGAACGTATCGGACGTATTGCGTCCGGCGGCAGTTTGGCGCGAGCGTCACCCGCGCCTCACGCACAGTGCCACCATCGAGCGAGAGCCCGCGCACCTCCATGGCTTCGGCGTCAATACGGATGGCGTAAACGTTTGTGAGCAGGACGTGCAGTCGCAGGCTGTCTTCAGTGGAGAGTTCCATGTGAGTCCCGCGCAGTAACGTTAATTCAGTTGAATCCTCCGGCCCCACGGCACCTGGGATTTCCCCTTAACGAGCCAGAGCACAGGGAACGCTGGGGGTTGCTCCGGGAACATACCTTGGCCATCAGTGAAATAGACAAGCACATCGGGCGCGCGATCCTGACGTTCGGCCCAGACAAACGGGGGGACAAAACTCGTTCCGCCTCCATCTTTGAGGTTGGACGGCAGAATGAGTTCCTCCCAGGGTTCACAGACCCATGGCCCGTCCGTGGCAAGTACAGTGTCACAGGCGTGCAGGACAATACGGGCACGCAACTGGCCCTTCAAAGCACTGAGCTCGGATACGAAGTCGCTCATCTCGGTAGTGCTGACAGAACCGCTTGTATCCAACACGACGAACAGCTCTACCCCCGCGCTCCGAAGACTCGGCATAATGGCGGCACCTTCGCGTTTGGATGGCCGCATGAAGCTATAGTCATCCCGCCCGAGGCTATTGAGGTAATGCGCAAGGACAGTCCGCCACGGCAGCTGTGGTTCGTGAAGGTGGTCAATGAGGCGGGCGAGCGTCCCCTGAAATTTTCCTGCTTGGCGTGCCTGTTGCGCAGCGCCCGCCATCCGCTGTTGCCACTGGAGTCCTAGCATCTCGCGTTCCTCAGGCGAGAGTGCAGGTGGACGATCCTTGCCCCCTGTATTGGCTTCGGGCTCGTCATGAGCACCACACGGCTGAGGAGAATCTGGGCACATGCCCCGTCGTTCGTCGTCATACACGTGCTCGTCGAGGGTTTCATCCTCGCTTTCGTCGCTCACGAGTGGGTAGATTTCTTCCGCGGTCATACCCAAAAATTCCATAAGTAATAGGCTGCCTGGTGGCGGCTTGAGCCCGTCTTCCATGAGCAATGGGTTGATAGCAAGGTCACAGGCAATGTCCCAACGGTGCTTCACACGATGCCGCCTGCGAGCAAAATGCAGAAGCGCACAGTGCAGCGCCTCGTGTGCTAAGACAAACTCGGTCTCTGCAGCGCTCAATGCCTCGATGTAGGTCACATTGTAGTAGAGCGCGCGCGCGTCGGTTGCAACGGTCTTGCACCAAGACGGGTCAGCAGCGACGAGCGGCAAGCGTAATGCAAGGGCACCAAGGAACGGTTTTTCGAGAATCAGGCGCGTACGCGCCGCGCTTAGCTTGGTTTCAATACCCGGCATGGAATGTGGTGTGCCCATCAGGATGGGAGTCGGGTGCCTGGCTGTTTCAGCGCCCATCGGAGCCGAATACCATGACGTCCGCAACGGATTTAGCCCATACTGAGAATTGTGGCAGTTCGAACAGGCGGGCCCCCACAGCGCGGTGCATGTCGGACACGAGCATAACCCCCATCTCGCGTTGTGGGAATCGCCCAGCATAGTCGAGGATACGCCCGTGGGTCTCCGCAGCATCGCCATGTCCGTTCACACGCAAGGCGCGATTGACAAGCGCGCACGCAACCGCATACTGCAGGTCGATCTCTTGTGGGACAGGAACCTCATCGCCACGGAGGATGGCGTCGATGTCAGGAAGGTTGTCAAGGTTGTCAATAAATGCTTTCAGCTCGACGCCTGCTGCCGGCCCGACGCATGCCTGCAGTGCCGCCAGCAGCAACCCGTCATGGTCTTCAAACTTCTGCAACGCACGGTGCGCGAATTCCCAGGAACGTGGCGTCGGAAACGCAACCGGATTATGGGCAGGATCGAAGTCGAACAGAAGCTCCGGCCGGAATCTGAGAAACGCAATGACTCGTTCATCCAGGCGGTGGGCATGGGCCCAAGCGACCCAGTCGTCGAGATGGACATCAAGTGTGAGGTGCGCAAATCGATTGGCGAGGGGTGCCGGCATACTGTAGGTGACCCCACGGTCCCCTTGCCGGTTGCCTGCCGCGAAGATGGCCCACCCAGGTGGCACGCGGTACTCGCCAAGCCTGCGGTCCAGGATCAGCTGGTAGGCGGCAGCGGAGACAGTCGGTGCTGCGGAGGTGATTTCATCAAGAAACAAGATCCCGGTTGCCCCGTGGCGCGCGGAATCCGGTAAGAGTGCCGGCACCGCCCATTCGACCAGCGCGCCGTCGCGAAACGGGATGCCGCGCAAATCGCTCGGTTCCATCTGCGATAAACGTACATCTACGACAGCTGCACCATGTCGCGCTGCGAGCTGCACGACGATCTGGGATTTCCCAACGCCCGGTGGTCCCCACACCATAATCGGTGTGTGGATCCCACTGCTGGCACCCAGGAATTCGCGCTCGAGGATAGTGGAAAGTTCCGCAGGGCGCACAGGATACTACCGGAGATGGGCCCGCAGCGGGACCACCGCGCCCCATATTTCCCAGAGGATCTGTGGCACCGACTACGCTCCGTTGTCGGTCTCGGCGCGCAGCCTTTGGGCTTCAGCCTCATTGCGCTCAACGCCGAGGCCCTGGGCATACATCATGGCGAGCGTCGTACGGGAACCCTCGAGCCCCTGTGCTGCGGCGCGGCGGAACCACTTGGCGGCCTCGGCCGGGTCATGCCGGGTGCATTCGCCCTGAAGATACATGAAGCCAAGACCGTGTTGCGCGAGCGCAAAATTCTGTTCTGCCGCAGCCTGCATCCATGCGACCGCCTTGGCGCAATTGGTGACCATGCCGAGTCCGATCTGCGCCATAATTGCCATCCGGAACTGGGCCTCTGGATTACCGCGATCGGCAAGTGGCGACAGAAGCTGCATTGCCCGCACAAAGTTCTTGGATTCAAAGGCGGCGATGCCGCTCGCAAGATCCATATCAACATCGGTCATGGATGTCCTCTCGTGATATTAGCCCAAGCGCCCAAGTCACTTAACGGAGGCCAATGCTGCAGAATGTACGTGGTTTTTGCAGGCATGACAATCATAGCCCCGGAGTCCGATCTATCTCTTTTGGGAGGGGTCAGCCGGAATGCGTGTTCGGACCGGCTTTACTTCTTCCCCTAGCCAGCGCGACACTTTGGATGTCTTCCTTTTTTGGTAACCTTTGGTAACCATAGATATGACCATTATCAGCAAAACCCGGTTGGCCGTCGTATTGAAGACACGCTGGACGAAAAAAGGCCCCCGGACACTCGGGGATCTTGCTGGGGTGGTCGGGTTCAATATCTGGCGAATTGCCCAGGAAACCTATAAGCACATGGAGGTTGACGCGTTCCGGTTCACGTCGGATATGCAAGTTACCACGGTCATGACCGAGCTCATCGCGTTCCTTGTGCAAAGCGCGGACCGAATGGTGCACCAGAAACTTGGCGAAGCAGACCGAAGCACGTTCATCAACGCCATTGCCCTGCATCTTGCGAAGACGATGGAAAACAACCAGGTGGACCTGTTTGGCCCGGGGGAGTACCGAAAACCGTTCATCGACACACTGAACGCGCGTGCGTCGGACTATGCCGAGTACCACTATGGCGATGACGGCCCAAGCTATGCGTATCTCCGCTATTTTGGTGACCGCGTCGCCGAGGCTATGGCCGAGATGGGCAACCAGTGGGTTGTTGAGCACATCATGGAGCTTGAAGCACCTGACATGCTAAAATTCCTGAAGAAGCTCGTAAATGACGTAGTACTGATTGGGCTGCCTCAATGAGGCCGTGCGGGTTCTGGCAGCAAGGCCTCAATTTCAGCACGCGCCGTCACGGGGTTTTTTTTATAGGCCGCGAGCAACCGGTGCGCGACATCGAACCAGTGAGTTGCGCCATGTGCCACAGCGCGACGTAACGGAGCAAGGTTGGCGTTTTGCACCCAGTCCTTGTACGCGTCCTGAAGATCTGTAAATAGGGCGCGCCGCAATCCATCAAGATTGGCAAAATAGAAGTGCAGCAGCCCATGATCGTTGCGTTCAAGCAGGCCGGGCAGCGTAGATCGGCAGTCTGCAAGGTGGTCACGGACAGATCGGACAACCAGTTCTGCGCGTGACCGCGCAAGCTCCAAGACCATGACGCGCCAGGATTCTCCCAACGACCGATCAATCAGTCCTTCGCCGAGCTCATGTAGAATCATGAGATCGAGTGCCCCGCTTGTCATCTGTTCGAGCGCCGCCTCGTCGTTTCTGAAACCATATGAAGTCAGGGCGCGCTGCATTGCATTGTCCTGTTTGTGCCAGCGCCATTCATCAATCTTTTCCCAGACAAATCGCCGGGCCGACTCTTGACGGGCAAAGATCGTGCGGCCACTGAGCATCGCAGGGGGCGCTGCAAGTTCACGGGCGTATTCGCACGAGGAGCACAGGATCGTAAACCCATCGCGCTCCTCACAACTCAACAGATTCCCTAGGAAAAACAAAGGTTTATTGAAACGTCCGTAACCTGCGCTGTAGACGTATCCGCGGGGTACGAGCTCCCTATTGATCGCTTCACTATCAAATGGATCGGCAAATCCCGAATCGACGGGTACCGGGGTCATTGGCAATGACTCAAGGTCTGCCCACATTTGTTCGCGCGCCGTTAGCCATACCCCAAGGTCGTCCTGAGGCACCGTCGCGAAATAAGACAGATCGTGTTCCCACCGATAATACTCGCGCATTTTGAGGAGATAAGTGCATAGGGTGTAGTCGCCAGCATGTTGCGCATCGGAGATGTCGCAATTTGTCTGGACCGCTCCTAAGATCTCAGGAAGAGTGGGCATAGGTATCTCTTGGGTACCGGTACTCGTTTCCGGACAGATGTCGTTGCGCCGGGTTGATGTTTTGAGAACATGCGTCGTTTCTAGAGGTAATGCTTGCGGTGTACCCGCCGCGTGCCCGCTCTTTGGACTACGATCCCTCGAAGCGTATGGTCAGGACCCCATTCAACCGTAGGGTAGTGGTCGTTGAGCGGCTTGAGCAGGCGCTTGTCCCCGTCATGGACAAGCTGTCTCAGGATCACCTTGCCGTCTGTTTCGGCAACGACATAGGCTTGATCTGGAGCTGTTCGCGCCGGTTCAATAACGACAACGCATCCATCCCAGAACTCAGGTGCCATGCTGTCTCCCAGCACCTGAAGTGCAAACGGCTCAAGATCGCCACAACCTTCCGACATAAGCGCTCCTTGGGTCTAGGGTCACTGATGGTCTCTGAAATATTTGTTTGGGTTCCGTCCCGATGTGGTTTCCGGTTGGTTCTCGTGCGTACTTCTCGTATGATCATACATGCTCCGGGCGATACCGCCCGTGACGTCCCCTAAATCGGGGCGCTACTGGGATTATATACCGCTAACTATGGATTTTCTGCCAATCTATCTGAATGTACGCGGACAACCATGCCTCGTTGTGGGCGGTGGTGAAGTGGCCGCACGCAAGGTCGACTTGCTGCGAAAGGCGCAGGCCGAGGTCAGAGTACTCGCACCTGATCTTGGACCCACACTTTCAAAACGCGTGAGGGAGCACGACATCGCGCACATCGCGCGGTGCTTCGAGGATAAAGATGTTGAGGGTGCGTCAGTAGTGATTGCAGCAACGAATGACGAGGCCATAAACAGACTGGTCGCATCCGCAGCGAAAGCCCGGCGTATCCCCGTAAATGTTGTTGACCAGCCAGAGCTGTGCTCGTTTATCATGCCCTCGCTGATTGATCGCAGCCCCGTGCTGATCGCAGTCTCGAGTGGTGGGGCGTCGCCTGTGCTCGCGCGCCTCCTTCGGACACGTCTCGAAACACTGATCCCGGCATCTTACGGCCGCCTCGCGACGCTGATGGCTGGATTCCGTGAACAGGTAAAGCGACGCTTCTCAGGGTCATCGGAGCGCCGCGCATTCTGGGAGAAGGTGCTTCAGGGGTCGATTGCGGAGATGGTCTTCAGTGGGCGTGACCGTGCTGCCCGGGTCGCCATGGAGGAAGCGTTGCGGTCGAAAGAGGGATCCGGAATCGGGGAAGTCTATCTCGTGGGCGGAGGCCCGGGGGACCCTGATCTGCTCACATTCCGTGCGCTCAGGCTGATGCAGCAAGCGGATGTCGTGGTGTACGACCGCCTGGTTTCTCCCGAAGTTCTCGATCTTGTGCGCCGGGATGCGCAGCGGATCTATGCGGGAAAGGAGTCGAAAAACCACACGCTGCCACAGGAAGGCATTAACGAACTTCTGGTACGCCTCGCACGTGAGGGCAAGCGGGTTGTGCGTCTCAAAGGTGGAGACCCGTTCATATTCGGTCGCGGCGGTGAGGAAATCGCGACGCTCGCGGAACAGGGTATTCCCTTCCAGGTTGTGCCGGGTATCACCGCTGCGGGTGGCTGCGCCTCGTATGCGGGCATCCCGCTTACGCACCGGGGTTATGCACAGTCAGTCATTTTCGTGGCTGGCCAACTTAGAGATGGCAGCGTGAACCTGAACTGGAAGGCCATCGCTCAACCCCAGCAGACGATCGTGTTCTATATGGGTTTACAGGGGGTCGACATCATTTGCCGTGAGCTGCAGCACCACGGACTCGCGTCATCAATGCCGGTCGCCCTGATCCAGCAGGGTACAACCCGCAGTCAGCGCGTGCTGACCGGCACGCTCGCAACCCTGCCTGATCTCGTGCGAACATCACACGTGCAATCACCAACGCTTATCATCGTCGGTAATGTTGTGCGGTTGCAGAGCCAGTTTGCTTGGTTCGATCCTGACAGCGTCTCTCAAGCGGCTGGGGTTGCCCCAAACGCACCTGCAAGTCCAGCATAATCCAGGATTTTCCGTTAGGAACCGAACCTCAGGAATTTCAAATGGCTATCTCTAAGGAAACCATCATTAACGCAACGCATTGATTCTACCCAACTTAAAAAAGCTAAAACGGAAAATCCAGAATAGAGGATATAGGTCGCTAGGAGCGGCGCGAGACGTCACGTGATAGACCCTGCGCCACTGCCATAACCGCGGCCTCGACACGGGAGCTCACCTTGAGTTTACGTAGGATAGATTTTACGTGCAATTTCACGGTGCCATCCGTGATTGCGAGCGCACGCGCAATGGCCTTGTTGCTTGATCCTGCCGCAAGGTGTTTCAGAATCTCGTGCTCGCGCGGTGTGAGCTCAGCAATGAGAGTATGTGGTCCTGCGCGCTCCGCGCCACTTACGATACGCGCGAGGGTGTCTGTAAGCTGTGCGGATACTACTGTTTCCCCTGCAACCGCGCGCTTGAGTGCCACCACGAGATCGTCAGGTTCAATGTCCTTTAAAAGATAGCCCTGAGCGCCACCGCGCAGGGCCTGGGCAAGATCCCGCTCGTGCGGGCTCGTCGTCACCATGATAATACAGGCACGGACCCCTTCCCGGCGTAATGACGCGAGGACCTCAATGCCGTCCATTGCCGGCATACAGAGATCAACCAGGATAACATCCGGCGCAGTTTCACGTGCCACTCGGACACCTTCTGCGCCGTCACTTACGGCTGCAATTACCTCAATACCTCGGCGGACAAGTAGTGCTGTCAAGCCCTCGCGAAATAATGTATGGTCGTCGATAAGCAGGACGCGCATGTCTATGAGCCGTCCCATGCCGCAGACGCTGTACTTGTCTTCCCGGTACCAGATTCATGACGCGTGCGGAACGTTAACAGAACCCGCGTCCCTTCCCCGGGTTCGCTTTCGACGCTGAGTGTTCCACCGAGGTAATGCGCGCGCTCCTGCATAATCCTTAGCCCAAGCCGCTCCCCAGGTAATGCCTCGGTCTCCTGCCGGCTGATGCCAAGGCCGTCATCTTCGACCAACACGCGGCAGACCCCATCGTCGTCGCTGCGCAGTAGGACACGCACGTGGTGAGCCTTGCTGTATTTTCGGATATTTGCGAGCGCCTCCTGGATGATGCGTAGCACTTGAACTTCAGCTGTTGGATCGAGGGTAAAACCGCGTGACTCGTTTTGTAGGAATGCCGCGATCCCACTATTCTGACGAAAATACTCCATTGCCCCTTCGATAGCCGCAACGAGGCCCGGCAGGCCCATGGGTGCGCGGCAACGCAGCAGAAGTTCCCGTAACTCGCGGTACGCGTCATCAAGGTTTTTCTTAATCTTGTGAAGCTCCTTCTGTGCAGGAATGTCACCGCGCTGCTGCAATGTTTCACCAAGGACAGCCACTTGCATGCGCAGACTTGCAAGACTCTGGGCAAGGGAATCATGCAGATCATTCGCGATCATCTGCCGTTCCTGGATGAGCAAGAGCCGCTGCGATTCAATATCAAGCCGTGTCTTTTCGACTGCCATGCCAAGCTGCCTCCCAATAGTCGCAAACAGATCTCGCATGTCCTCGCGGGCAGCGATCGCGACATTATCCATGAACAACCAGTAACCGCCGAGATTTTTTCCTTGGTAACGTAACGGGACGAAGACTGAAGCCATCGGCTTTCCATCGAAAAGGGGGTGATGTATCTCGTGACGAATGTCGATACCATCATCTCCATCAGCGACCTTAGGAATGGTCGTCATATCTCTGGAAAGCCGCGATGCGTCAGGCCCTGCGCTCGCGACAAGGCGCATATGCCCGTCGTTTGTCACAAGGTGAACACTCGCGGCACGCGCGCTGACCACCTTCATTAGTGTCTTCAGAAACCGGGCGAGTAATTCATCGAGATCGTGAACAGCATTGAGGCTTGCCACGACGTCATAAAGGATTTCTAGGGATTGATTCTTCTGGGCCAGAGAAGCCGTCTGGTCGCGAACCTTCTGTTCCATGTTCTCGGCAAGCGTCTGCAGCTTGTCGCTTAGCTGGTTTATGTCGGTGGCAAGTAGGGAGAAATCACCTTGCTCCGACGGACTGATCCGTGCGCCAAGGTCACCGTCGCGCATACGTAGCGCCCAGCCGCGCAGATGCGTCAGCGGTTCGTGAAGCCGGTGCTGGATACCAAACAGCATGGTGGCAATGATTACTGCTAGCGTTCCAAGCAGCACGAGGATAACAACACCGTGTGTATCCGTCCTGCGTGTAATCCCCGCATAGCCAATTAGGAACACGATCATGCCGATCATGGCGAGTGGACGGACAAGCGGTTTCCAGAACATCCGGCCAGTTTTGTGCTGCCAGCCCCTGGCCGGTGGGATCATCCAGGCCGCGGTCCTGGTACGGATCGCATTACGACTGGTGTCGGGTGATGGGCCCATTGCGGCACCTCCGATGCCGACTGTGGTCGCGAGTTGGTTTACTGCACGAGGTCCTGTTTTTGCCCCTGGTATTTCTCCTGATAACTGGCTTTTCCATTTGACAGATGGCTTTTTCGAACTGACGCCAGATCGATTCTAATAGTGCTTCACGCTTTGCCGGACAGTGTGAGCGTTGGCGACGAGCCGAAGGCTGATTCAGTGACGCTATTTCTAGAACCCAGTCATGAAGCCCGCCCGGCATCTTGCCTGAAATTTCCAAGATAGGTCAGTGATTTGAGTATAAGGCCCCCGCACGGCGTGCGCCATGTTTTCATACCAAGCCTACCTCGGAGAGGGTAGAGGGGCGCCTTATTTGTAAAACTACCGTTTGCTATAATCCGCTGAATTTTCCACTATATATGCCAGGCCGGAAGACAGTTTTTCCGGATCGCGTAAAGGCAAATGTATAAGGATCTATAGTGTTCTCAAGCTCTTCGGTCCACGAGGGGTGGCTGTAATTCATGTCCGCGAAAAACCAGAGCCCGCGGTCTGATTGGCAGGCAGCCGCGAGCATATGAATCTGCTCGCCTGCTTCAGGACCTACGATACATCCTCCGAGGAGTTGCCCGGTTTCGCCGTCATGCACCACCTCAATGAATCCCTCATAGTCATTGCGGGCGCGCGCCTTCGCCGAACTGCCAAAGGTACTGCGCGCGACCTCTGCAGTGAATCCGGCTTCGTCCGCACGCTCCTCGGTAAGTCCAATGACTGCAATCTCAAGGGCGGAGTCAATGACCATTGGTACTCGATTATAATTCACCTGAAGATGATTTCCGTTGACAGCGTTGGCCGCAGCCACTTTGGCATCATGGAGCGCCGCATTTGCCGTCATGGGCCCCTCTTTGACGTCCCCCACTGCATATACGCCATGTGCCATGGTCTCGAGATACTGGTTTGTCTCAATGAATCCTTGGGCATTCACTGTGACACCAAGGCGCTCCAGTTCGAGCCCGGATGTAGCGGGTACCCGTCCAATTGCGACGAACACGCGCTCGTAATTTCCACTGGAGCCGTCAGCGTATGTAACTTGCACGCTGTCTGAGGTCTGTTGGCACGCGGCGACGGACGTATTTTTTCGGATTATGACCCCAAGCTTTATGAGCTTTCTTTCAAGTGCGTCGCTTGCGTGCTCCGGCACACATGGTTTATCTAATAGGCGTGTTGCTGACTCAACAATTGTGACTTCAGCCCCGAACTGGCGGAACAAAAATGCGAATTCGACGCCAATGGCACCACCACCCACAAACAGGGTTGATCGGGGCAGAGCAGATACGTTTGCCATGAAATCCTCAGAATAGATGATGTGAACACCATCAGCGGGGCAGGCGGGGTGCGGGCGCGGCCTTGCGCCCGTTGCGATGATTACCCGTGGGGCCTCAAGCAACACGCGTTCGTTCGTGCCTTCGACCTCAATTCCGTAGCGTCCGTCTGCCGTGCGGCCTCGGGCACAGGCACACCCTTCAAAGATTTGGACATGCAGTCGCTTTAACCATGCCGGGAAGTTGGCCCGGATTCCTTCCACTACACTGTTCTTGTGGCTAATCGCTGCCTGAAAGTCTCCGAAGGAGTGACCAGTGAGGCCGCGTCCCTGGAGGTTGTTAATATCGTCGATCAGACTCGCAATGTGAAGCAGCGCCTTTTTTGGAACGCACCCACTGTTAAGACAGGTACCGCCTGGGCGCGCCTTTTCCACAAGCGCAACCCGCGCACCGAGATGGGCTGCATTGAGTGCAGCCTTATATCCTCCGGGGCCGCTGCCGATTACGATCAGATCGAAGTCCATGACCACCTCTACGTCAGCCTAAATCGGGTTTGTGTCCGTCCCCGGGCCGTGCGACGCTGCTGTCGGGCGGAATGAAAATGAATTGGTGTTCGCCCGGGGTGATCTCTACAAAGTCCAGGGTTGTTCCCTTCAGCAGGTCATTACTGAATTCGGAAATGAGGACGCGGACGCCTTCGACATACAGGTCAAGATCCTCGTCACTGGGTTCGTCGAAACCAAGCATGTACTCAACGGCCCCGTTTTCTGTACGCCTCGCGGCAATGCGAAGCGGCATTCCGTTCATACCATCCTGTTCCGCAGCCTTCCGGATCTGTTGCGCCGCCTCCGGGGTGATCGTCATCATCGGTGTTCTCCAGTCCCTGTTCTCAATGGTTCGTGGGTATCTGTAACGTGCGGCACTGCTCCACAAAGCGGACGAAGCGTGCTGTCCAGCACTGTGCTGCGACGTTTCTCAGGTGGCTATATGACCCAAGCACATTCTTGTAGACGATGCCATCGTGTTGCCCGTCGATACCGTAGCCGCGCAGCACATCGTAGGCAAACCGGGTGTCTTGTGGCAGATTCTCGATGCTCGAATAGTGGAACTCATGGCCCTTAATTTCCAGTGGTTCTACAGCTGTTTCACTCCGTGGCCATAAACCACGCCCGGTCTCTCTCAGGTGTACATACCCACGACCGACCGGACGATTGTGCATGACAATGTCGGCCGGGATTGCACCGACCATATCCGCGTGCCGATCACCCCATACAATGCTGCGTGCGAGATACATGAGCCCCCCGCACTCAGCGTACATGGGCAGTCCTGCTTCCACCGCCTGACGAATGCTTCGCCGCAGCCCGCTGTTTTCCGCAAGCGCGGTCATGTGTGTCTCCGGGAAGCCGCCGCCTATGAACAGTGCATCGACCGGAGGGAGGCGATTATCATTGAGCGTATTGATGGGGATAAGCGACGCGCCCGCCGCGCAAAGTGCATCGAGATCCTCAGGATAGTAGAAGCCAAAAGCAGCGTCTTGCGCTATGCCAATACGAATCTTCGCACCTGACGGTTTCACGGACGCAAGTTCCAGAGGAGCCGCAAGCGTGGGCGCGGACCGGGCAATGCTGAGTACGTGTTCGAGGTCAACGTATTCTGCAATCGCCTCTGCGATACCAGCGATCTTCGCGGTCGCCGCGCTGGTCTCGTTGCTGGGCACAAGGCCAAGATGCCGTTCCGTAATGGTAAGCCGATCATCGTGATGCACTGCGCCGAGGACTGGAACGTCTGTATAATGTTCAATCACTGCTCGCAGTTTAGTCTCGTGACGCGCCCCGCCGACTTGGTTTAACACTATGCCGGCAATGCGCACATCTGGCTGAAAGTTCTGATAGCCCAAAATCAGGGGCGCGACGCCACGCGTCATACCACGTGCATCCAGAACGAGCACCACAGGTGCGTTCAGGAGCGTAGCAAGTGCGGCGTTGCTGTTGCTGCCGTCGAGATCAAGGCCATCATACAGGCCCTTATTACCTTCGATCAGCGCAACATCTGCCCCACGTGTATAACGCAAAAACATCGAGACTAACTCGTCTCGCTCCATTAGATAGAAATCGAGATTGTGACAGGAATGGCCAGTGGCGAGACTGAGCCAGAGCGGGTCGATGTAATCCGGTCCCTTTTTAAACGGTCGGATTTTGAGGCCACGGGCACGCAGCGCAGCTCCCAGCCCAATCGATAACAGTGTCTTCCCGGATGATTTATGGGTCGCTGAGATCAGCAGTCGGGGCGTGTCCACAAAATGCATATCCGTCGGGGCGGCATTTGGCTCCAGGTGTGTCTGGATCTGGCCCATACCCTACCTCCTGCACGGCGATCGGTGTTTCCACATGCCCGCGTGCTGAACTTTCTAGAAAGCGGGTGCCCCGTCCTATGACAGGGGTTGTGGCTTGGTATTTACCGCCTCTCGGTCGTCATTGCACGCTGTCGGCTGGATTGTCGGCGAGCGTCTCGGGCAGGAACGGCAGCACCTTGATTGCAATCGACGCGAGGAAGATCGATAGCGCCGTGGTACCAAGCCCAAGGGCAATTTCAAACACGCTTGGCGTATAAGTGTTGATCACACCGTCATAGAAGCTGCTACTCACGATCTTGCCGGGAAACAGCACCAGTGGATAAGCTTGGCCACCGATGATGATGACGTAGAGCTGGATAAATCCCCCGATGACCACGAGTGCTGCTGCGAGCGCAATGAGCGGGCGTGAACGACGGAACCATGGATGATACACAAGCACAAGCGGTACGATGCTCCCGATCAGTATCTGACCGATCCAGAAAAGTGCCGTGTAGACTCCACCGTGCAGCAAAATAAACTCCTCGATGCCTCGGCGTTGGGCGATATAGATATTAGTCAGGTGATATACCATCACAAAGTAGAGCACCGATGCGATAAAAACGCCAAGAAGGTTTTTGAGCCGCCGCACCACCTCATCACCGAGAGGGCGCTGCGTCAACCAAAACGTTGCCATTAGAAACAGCATGAACACCGCGAGCCCAAAGAGGAATGACATGAGAATAAACATTGGAGCCATGACAGCGCTGTTGTATGCCTCGCGCGCCACAAGAAAACCAAAAATTGAACCAGTGCCTGTCGTAAGCGTGAGTCGCCAGAAGAACGCGAAGAAGCCCGCTGGTTTCACGTAGGCATTCATACGCGGTTCCATCATAAACCACAGGTAAATCACAACTACAGCAAAAAAGCCTGTGTACAGAAATATGTTCCACGCAAAAATGGACCGGAAGTTGTACGTTGTCATTGCGACGATAAGCCGGTCCGGGCGGCCGAGGTCGAGTACGAGAGTGCTGAGACCCCCGGCAAGCAACGTAATGGCGAGCAGTCCAGACAGCCGGGCTAGGGGTTTGTATAAGCCACGATCGAACACGGATGAGATCGAGGCCACATTGAGCGCGCCCGATGCGGACAGGATCATAAAAATGGCAAATACGTGTGGTATGCCCCACACAATCTGATTTGTCATTCCTGTCACATGGTGGCCATGTGATTCCATATAGTGCGCGCTCGCGAGCCCTGCACCGATGAAAATGAGAAGCGTCACCATAAAAACATAAAAGGCCGGGCTGCGGCCTGAGATCTCACGATAATGGATGGTTTTCATGAGCCGTTCCTAAACATCCAGGTGCTGGTAGCGTACGCCAGTGTCAAGATCCAAGTCGGCGCGGATCTCCGTCGAGGGCCGCGAGGCCAGCTGCTTCGCAATTGTGCTCTCAGGGTCCTTGAGATCTCCAAACATCATGGCTTTGCCCCCGGTTTCGTTGCAGGCCTCGACACAGGCAGGAATCTTGTTGCGATCGATGCGTTCGACGCACAGCGTGCAACCCTCGACGCAACCCTTACCTCGCGGCACCTCCGCGATCTGTCCAGTGATATTCTCTGCCACAAATGACCGTGCCTTATACGGACAGGCCATCATGCAGTAGCGGCAACCAATGCAGAGGTGACGGTCTACCAGCACAATACCATCAGCGCGTTTGAATGAGGCGCCCGTGGGGCAGACGTCAACGCACGGGGCATCGGCACAATGCTGGCACATGACAGGTAGAGACTGGACGTAGCCCGTGTGCTCGCCGCGCAGCGTGACCTTGCGGATCCATTGGGAATCGGTCTCAGGACGATTATGGCTCACGAGCCCATTTGCCTTGTTGCACGCGGTCACACAGGCATCGCATCCGGTACTGCACTTGGCGGTATCAATCAGGAGGCCCCAGCGTTTGAGCGCGCTCGCTCCCTGTTCTGGCGAGTCAGCCAAGGCGAGTTCGACAAGGTGAAAGCCGGGCGCGAGTGCAGTAGCTGCAAACGCAGCCGCAGCTGCCCCTAGAAACTGGCGCCGATTGATGCTCATGGCAGAACCCTCGCGGATGTGCCTGTGGGGTCGACAAGATGCACCGATGCTTGGGCAATCACAGTGCCAAAGTCGCGAGCACCGTGTGTTGGTCGCAGGCTGCTTTCCATGATGCCGCTCGGAACCCCGTTCGGACCAGGTGTCCCTTGGGATGGCGACGGTGAATGACAGCTGAAACAACTGATGGAAACGGCGTTATACGTATGACAGCTCTCGCAGAATCCATTTTTTCCGAGCACGGAATGGGTCACCGGATTCGCGTGGCAATTTACGCAACGGATAAGGCTATACCGGGTCGCATGAATGCCATCGTGGACCGTCACGAACCGCTGATGTAGAAGAAACACCATGTGGTCGCGCAGCATAATCGAGGTAGGTTGGACGCAATGCTTTCCCTTCGCATCGCGCACATCAGGCTGGGGCACGGAGCGCGAACCGTCTTTGGCCGACGTATATGCGCCGTAAACGCTGCCTGCCGTCGCGAGTATCACGATGATGGGTGCGATCAAGAGCCGCATGGGGCGACGCGCGGGCATAGTCAGACACCAAAAATCGCGGGCCAGGTGCTGGCCTCGCTCACGAGTAGCGTATCAGTGCGGTACGCAAGCAGGCTCGCCATGTCAATGATCACCCATTCCCATCTTGATATAGCCGGTGGGGCATACGTCCGCGCAGATATGGCACCCAATACATAAATCGTAATCGGTGTAGACGTATCGACCCATAGTGGACTGAGCTTTTGGGGTGCGCTTGACTGCAACCTGGGGACAATAGATAACGCAGTTATCGCACTCGAAGCAGAGCCCGCAGCTCATGCAACGCTTTGCCTCCGCGATCGCCTGTGCGTCCGCAAGGCCAACGATGCGCTCTTCGAAGTGCCCAAGCACCTCAGCAGCATCCGGCACTTTTTCTGTACGACGGTTTCGTGGGTTGTACGGGAAGTGCCCAAGAAACAGTTCCGAAGATTGCGTTACCTCAGAGGCGGATCGGTCCTCGTAGTTATGGATCGCGAAGTTATTCTCCGATGTTCCGCGCAGATCGCCACGCTGGTCAGATCGGAACTCTTCCGGTTGTAGACCCGTTTCCATCAGCTTTTGAAGTAGGTTGAAATGGTGCACATCGACCTTGGGGCGTTTCCCGAGGTCGATACCCTTCAAATATTGATCGATCGTATTTGCCGCGACGGAGGCCTGGCCAATAACAGTAGTCAGCAGGTGCGGACGCACGATGTCCCCGCATGCGAAATAGCCCGCTTTGTTCGGGATCTGGAAGTACTTGTCAGTACTCATGAGTCCCTTGCCGTTGTCAAATTCCTCCATGCCTCGCAAATCTCCGCCCTGGCCAATCGCGGCGACGATCAAGTCGCATTCGATGTCGATTTCAGTGCCTTCTTTTACCACAGGCTTATTCGGAATCGCATAATCGAGCTCAGCCACGCGAAGTGCTCGCGCGCGGCCCGTCGCGTCGAGCAGTACCTGCAGTGGTTGCAGGGAGCCCTGGATCTTGACGCCTTCTTTCAGTGCGTCGTCGATCTCATGCTGCGCGGCATTCATCTTACTGAGCGGCTGACGTGATATCAGCATGACGTCCGCGCCTTCACGTGCCGCTGTTGTTGCGACGTCGTGTGCAGTATGTCCAAGCACCACATATTCTGGGCGTTCAGATTCCTTCGCGTCCTTGACGTACCCGAGTCGGCGTGCGACTGACACCACGTCGATTGATGTGTCCCCGCCGCCGATGACTACCACGCGACCCGTGACATGCCGCAGGCGACCCTGGTTAAAGGCCTCGAGGAATGCGACCCCGGTAATACAGTTCACTGCGTCCGCCCCGGGGATGGGTAGGGCGCGGCCTGACTGGGCACCAATGGTAAATAGTACGGCGTCAAACTCGTTTTCAAGCGTCTCCAGGGGGATATCGATGCCGACACGTATATTGGTCCGGACCTCAACACCCATCTCAATGATGCGGTTGATCTCTCCATCAAGAATATCGCGTGGGGTACGGTACCCTGGGATGCCATAGCGCATCATGCCCCCCAGTGCCTCATGAGCGTCGAAGATCGTGCACCCGTGTCCGAGTCGGCGCAACTGATACGCCGCCGCGAGGCCAGCGGGCCCCCCTCCAACGATGGCGATCTGCTTGCCACTCGAACCTTCTGCCGCAACGAACTTCAGTTTGTTGCGCAGCGCTGAGTCCCCAATAAACTGTTCGACTGAATTAATGCCGACAAAATCCTCAAGTGTGTTGCGGTTGCAGCCCTTTTCGCACGGGGCAGGGCACACACGTCCCATGATCGACGGAAACGGGTTGGCTTCAGTTGAGCGGCGGAAGGCGTACTCCTGCCAGCTGACATCCTTTGGCGGCTTTTCAATCCCACGGACAATGTTGAGCCAACCCCGGATGTCCTCCCCAGAGGGGCAGGTTGCCTGGCAGGGTGGGGTCTTATGAACGTAGGTCGGGCACTTGTCGCTCTCGTCTGCCGTGAAGATTCTCGCTTGCAGGGATGGCCATTCCTGCTCACCATCTTTATAGCGGCGGTAGGTGGGGGTATCCGAGACCTTACTCTTGTCTGTAATCGATGTCATACCAAGAATCTCCGGGTGTTCCATTTAACTGGCCGGGTGCCAGGCAGCGGCTCCCAGAATATGAGTTTCCATCACTTTATTCGTTGACTGCTCCGAGCCGAATTGCTTTGCTCACAAGCGCATGCACACTACCGATCATGTCGCGCTCAAAATGGTAATAGGGCAGCACCTTAGAGAACTGTGTCTTGCAGATTGCGCAGATTGCAGCCAAGTAATTCACGCCGTACTCTTCGACCACATGCTGCAGTGCCTGCATACGTGGCTGTGCGCCCTTGACGCGGAGCTCAATCAGGTCATCGGTCAATAGACCACCACCGCCACCGCAACAGAAAGTATGTTCATGGATTGTCTGTGGCGCCATATCGTAGAATTTGTTTACGCTCGCATTGATAACCGCGCGCGGAATAATAAACTGTCCTCCCGGAACATCCCCCATACGCGACGCCCGGGATACATTGCACGAATCGTGAAAGGTCACGATCTTGTCGTCGTTTGCATCCTTGTCGAGGGTGATCGCGCCGCGCTTGATGAGATCATGACTCATCTCACAGATATGCTGCGGGATGGGGTAGTTCCGGTCGAGGAAATCGAAAGGACCAATAAGGGTATTCCAAAAGCTATATGCAACTCTCCAGGCATGCCCACATTCGCCGACAACGATCCGTTTTACACCAAGGTCGAGTGCAGCCTCGCGGATGCGCATCGCCACCTTCTGCATATTGGAATGGGATCCGATGAATATTGAGAAGTTCGCTGCCTCTGAGGCATAGGAACTCAGAGTCCACGAGATCCCCGCCGCATGAAACACCTTGGCATAACCAATAAGCCCATCGATGTGCGGTTCCGCGAAGAAGTCAGCCGAGGGTGTGATGAG
This sequence comes from Pseudomonadota bacterium, assembly GCA_021777335.1. Lineage (GTDB taxonomy): Bacteria > Pseudomonadota > Gammaproteobacteria > Acidiferrobacterales > Acidiferrobacteraceae > JAJYDT01. The sequence continues at coordinate 35,851 of JAJYDT010000018.1, forward strand.
CAGCACATCCGCTCCTTTTATGTCGAGCGGGAAACGCACGTCCACCCCAGTTTCGTCCTTTACGTCTTCTTCCAAGCCATCGAGTGTATCCCTCAGGGCGGGCTTTGGCAGCCCCAGATTGTTGCCAACCGTGTATACCTTACCAATGATCTCATTTGAGTACTTCTGTCCTATGCCAACGGTATCCAGGATGTCGCGTCCGGCCATAGAAATCTCGGCGGTGTCGATCCCATATGGGCAATAAACCGAACAACGGCGGCACTGCGAGCACTGGTGGAAATAGCTGTACCAGTCGTCAAGCACCTCCTTCGTCATATCTTTTGCGCCGACAAGTTTCGGAAAATAACGACCAGCGAATGTGTAGTAGCGACGGTACACCTGCCGTAGCAGGTCTTGGCGTGCAACGGGCATATTCTTTGGATCGGAGGTACCGAGATAGTAGTGGCACTTGTCCGTGCATGCACCGCACTTCACACAAGAATCAAGGAACACCTGCAGCGCTCGGGATTTGGCCACAAGGGTGCCAAGACGATCAACCGCGACCTGTTCCCAGTTCTCGACCAAGGTACCCGGAAAACCAAGGGCTTGTTGTTGATCGGGTTTCGCAGTGAATGGCTTGCTGTGCGCCATTGCGCCCACTTCTATCGGCGGGATCACCGGATAGGCCCGTAATGGCGGAGTCTGGAAATCACCCATGGCTTATCCCTTGGTGGGTTGCATAGTCGGACTATCCGGGGCGACCCTAGATGCGGGTATCGGATGTTCCGCGGTCCAGCCAGCCGTGTGGCGGTGTTCGCGCGGATTGTCCACCTGGTTGCGCGTCGGACTGAAGAAGACGCCTGGGGCATGAAGCAGTTTGCTGACCGGAAACACGATCAGGAGTGTCGCTACCAATCCGAGATGGACCAGCAGCAGCGGATCTCTGGGCAGTGGCTCCAAATTGAACGAAAGCAGCCCAAGGAAGAACATCTTGACCCCAAGGATGTTGGTATGATCAACAAATGATATGAGCGTGCCGGTAATAGCGATTCCTGCGAGCAGAGCAAGCATCAGATGATCGGATGGGCTCGATATATAGCGGACGCGGTCCACGAAAACCCGTCGTCCCCAAAGCCCGGCAAGCCCGATTAACATCACGAAGGCCGCGTATCGGCCAAATGGCTGAATCGCGACCACCCATCCCCAGACTGGGAGTATAAAGTATCGCAGGTGGCGCAGCAGTATGAGCAGAAGCGCGAAATGAAAGAGCCACCCAAAGAGCCAAGTCCACTTATTGGCCTTGAATAGACTCTCGAATACCGTAATTTCGCGAACCATGCGGCCAACCACGCCAAGGCGGGTGGTTGGGGCAGGTGTGGTCGGAATCTTGAGTGGAGCGGGGGTTCGGGCATAGATCCAGATCTTGCGCCCTACGCCGATCACGAACGCGAAGGCAGCGAAATAAAAGAGCGTCGCGTACGCAATTGTCAGGATAGACATGGTCTGATCGTGCCGTCAGTGTGCCGCCGTTTTGATACTCAAACCGCGGAACACGGTTGTCTCAGGCCCCAGCGCTGCGATCCTCGTCCATCTGCCTGGTCCCGAGCCTTCCTAGGCACAGCGCCTCCCGCACGCGCCCTTTAGTTTTGCTGCAACGCGGATCCCCAGTACTGCGCGCGAGTCCATGATAGACCGCAACCTTCGGGATCACGGCGCCGGTTTGAGCTTTCTATTTCTCCAGATCAAACACAACCAGTCGGTTTTGGTAGCCCAGCATATTTGCACGCCTGTTTCGCTGGTCCATACGGGAACAGTTCATATAGATATTTGCTATTGCCCTTGTCCGGACCCAATTTTTTCCCAATTGCCTTAGTCAGTACCCGTACAGCAGGAGCGATTTGGTACTCTTCATAATATTCACGCAGGAAGTTGATCACCTCCCAGTGGTTCGGTTCGAGGCTCGCATTGTCAATTTTGGCCATTTCGGTCGCCACCTGCTCAGTCCAGTCGCTCCGGTTGGCGAGATAGCCTTCTTCATCGGTTTCTATCGCTTGTCCATTGACTACCAGTGCCATCGGTCTTCTCCTCGTTATTCGCTTGTTAAGAATTGCCCGGTCACAGCCACGACTGGACGTTGTTATGTTGCGCCGCCAAGTCCACAAAACCACCGTAGTCGACCACTTTAACGCCACTCACGACTCGGTCATATGTCATCCCGCGCGCCTCAAGATCGGGCCCGAGTACGTAGATCGCGAGTTTTTTCATCGCTTCAACCATTCTGCGCTCGATCGGTGTCCCACGCATGGCGCTGTAGACACCGTCTTCAATGAGCAATACCGCGCTTCCCTCGCGCGCTCGATCTAGACAGCTCTCCAGCGTATATGTGTAAAAAGGCGATTTGTTGACGGTATGAAGCATCGGCATTGCGCGATTCCCCAATCAAAAAGACAGAACGACATCCTGGGTGTCGATCAGTTTGCTTAGCTCGCCACGGGAGAGCTGCTGTACAGGCACCAAGAGATCCTCGGTTGTGAGGCCCCGTAATTCCATTGACTCCTTTTCGACATAGAGTTTTTCAATGTCGTACCCATCGAGCGCGCGATACGTGGGTGAGTGGTTCTTGATTCCGATCCCTTGCGTTTTCTGCCCCTTAACGAGCTGGTACACGCCGTCGTCAAAAAAGGCTAGGCTCACGTCTTGATCAAATGCTGCGCTGATGAGCACCACCTCCAGTGATTCAAGGGCATAGATAGTGCCGTACGGCGACTTGCGGTTAATAAACATGAATTTCTTGACTTTTCCCGCAGCAGACTCGCCCGTTTCGACAGACTCGCCGACATCATTTATGGCTTCACTCATATTTAGATTTGCCCTAGTCTCCGAAGACGAGCAGACGGTCGGCTTGAATGCCAGACTCAACGAGCTGCCCAAGGCCTGAGATGCGGAATCCCTCGGCAAGGTTCTCATCCTTGATGCCGCGCCGCAGCGCGGCCGCCACACAGATAACGAGATCAATATTGTGGTTCTTAGCGAACTCGGACCAGCGTTTGGGGATATGGCGATCGTCCTGTGGCGGCTCAGCAAGCCGAGTGCCATTGTTTACCCCGTCATGGTAGAAGAAGACACGATGGATCTTGTGCCCCTTGCCTATCGCCGCCGCTGCGAAGTTGTAGGCAGTGTCCGATGCCTGGTGGGTATAGGGGCCTTCATTGATCAGGATCCCGAATTCCATGACGCTGCCGTCAGAACCGGATGTGCGCCGACGCGTTCAGGCTGTTGCGGGCCCCGCGCCAGTTGTCGATATGGAACTTGGTAAACGGCAATCCGGTCAGTTCAAAGAACCGGGGCCAACCGATGCGCT
>JAJYDT010000078.1 GCA_021777335.1 Pseudomonadota bacterium
GATCTGCGTGTGCCATAGGATCCGACCGTTTCGCAGATTGAGCGCATAGGCGGTCTCTGTGACCGGGCTACCGGTATAGAGGACGCCTCCAGAGATTGCAGGCACGGCGTCCTTATTACGCGGCGGTACCGGCCCAACGCCAAGCACCCGCCGCCACAAAATGCGCCCATTGCGGGCATCGAACCCTACCTCGACACTTGCCGCACGTCCTTGCCCTGCAGCCATTTCGTATTGTGTGACCACGATATTTCCCGAGACAGCTGGTGCACAGTCGCCCATACTGCTCGAAAATACGCCAGCAGGGTATGTGCTCCACACCCGCCGGCCAGTGCGTGCATCCACGGCATACAGACCGTTTGGATGGGTCGCCGCCATAATGATCAGGTTCCGGTAGCGTGTTGCCGAAGACATACTCACAAAAGAACGTATCTGGGATTTCCAGAGCAGCTTGCCTGTTCGTGCGTCCAGCCCATAAACGTGTCCGTCACCATTTCCAAAAATAATACGCCCCTGGTAGTACACAGGCGTCGGCATGTCCTCCCCGCGCGTGGGGTAGCTCCAGACAAGTCTGCCTGTCGCTGCGTTCAGGGCATAGATCCCGCTGATGTCCGTGCCGCGCACGACCGAGGAGTTGCGCTGCCCGAATTTCACCGCCTGACTGTAGCTGAATGTCGAGTTACCACCGCCGATGTAGATAAGAGGCTTGCCGTCACCGCCGGCGACAAGCGGCGTCGTCATGATCTGATTACGCGCATTGAAGCGCCACAGAATACGGCCAGTCGTGGCATCCACCGCGTATAGATAACCGTTGTCATCGGGGGTATAGACGATACCCTGGACCACGGATACGCCAACCGGTACACCAACCAGATCACGCACCGAGGTGATGTTCGCGTAGGTCTTTTTGATCCAAACTTGTTGCGCTCCGGCAGGAACGGCGCCGGGCAGGGCAAGTATCCACCCGGCACCTTTGCGATACCCAGCGTTGCCAAATACTGCATTGTGCGCCGAGTTAAGACCATACATTAGCCATCGCCCAGGGTCATGAGGATTAAGGGGCGGTACCATCGGGGCGCCTGTGATGGTCGTTGGCGCTATGCGGGATGCCACTGGAGAATAATGACTGCATCCCGAAAACAACAGGGCTGTGACGATGACCGGGACAAGGGAAGGCGCGACGCGGTCGCTCATAGTTTCATCCTTGGCCTGAGGCCGACTCTGTTATCCGGGCAACGGTAATCAATGGGCGGGCAAGCGTCAACCCACTGCCCTGACTCCTCCCTGCGGCCATGGCAGTGGGTCAGTGGGCTCGACCCATAGCACCTTTGCAAAGACAAGGTTAAACTTGTCCTCAGACGTGCCGCCATGGCCCCCGCAGACACGATGCGTGGCGAATCAAAATCTCGATCCATAACGATCATTACGGTCCGCTATTGACTCTCTATCACGATGGTTTATCAGTGAAAATACGCCGAATCCAGCGACATACACCCCGGTTCACACGCAGCATATCCAAGCTTGCGCCGGGGACCCTTGTCGATTGCTTGCATTTGAGGTAGCGCGTCGTGCCAGGCACGCAATACACGCTCGAAGTACAGCCCATCATTCCGAGACCGCTCGAACGTCTGCCTGAGCTCGCTCAGGATCTGCTCTACAGCTGGGACCGACACATCCGCGCGCTATTTTTCCGGCTGGACCGCGCGCTGTGGGAGTCCTGTGGCCATAACCCGAAGCTGGTGCTTCGTCGCGTTGCGCAGACACGCCTGCTTGAGGCGGCTCAAGATCCAGTATTCATGGAAGAATATCATCGGGCATTATCTGTGTTCGACACGTATCATATGGAACGCACCCGGCCAGGCGTTGCGGCACTCGACGGCAAGCGAGATCTTGTCGCCTACTTCTGTGCTGAGTTTGGATTCCATGAGAGTCTACAGATCTACTCGGGCGGGCTCGGTATCCTAGCGGCTGACCACTGCAAGGCCGCGAGCGACCTTGGCATCCCCTTTATTGCTGTCGGCCTACTGTACCGCCAAGGTTATTTTACGCAGACCATCGACGGCTACGGGAATCAGATCGCACACTACACGCCGACCAATTTTGCGGACCTGCCGATCACCCCTGCCACCACCGGGGACGGATCCGATCTACACGTACACATCGCTCTGCCGGGCCGGCAAGTTGCCCTCAAGGTATGGATCGCGGTTGCTGGGCACATCAAGCTCTATCTTCTTGACAGTGATCTCGCGGAAAACAGCGAACGCGACCGTTCGATCACCTATCAGCTCTATGGAGGAGACACAAACACCAGGATGCAACAGGAGCTCGTGCTCGGAATTGGCGGGGTACGTGCACTGCGTGCCCTTGGGCTCACGCCCACGGTCTGGCACCTGAACGAGGGACATTCGGCGTTCCAGATTCTTGAACGCTGTCGCGAGTATGTTCAGCAGGGATTCGACTTCGATAGCGCGCTCGAGGCAGTGGCAGCCAGCACAGTGTTTACCACCCACACGCCGGTAACGGCAGGTCACGACATATTTGATCATCCCCTGATGTCAAGCTACTTTCCAGAGTACGTGCGCGAGCTTGGTATCGACATGGAGCGATTCCAAGAACTTGGCACAAACCCATCGAATCAGGGCGGATTCAATATGACGGTGCTCGCGCTGCGCGGGTCACGCCTGCACAATGGTGTCAGCCGTATTCACGGTGGGGTGACATCACGAATGGAGGGTTACATATGGCCACAGATCCCGCACGAAGAAAACCCGATCGGCTACGTCACAAATGGCGTCCATGTGCCTACGTTTCTTGCCCGCGAGTGGGCAAATTTGCTGGACATGCGCTTTGGGAACGAATGGCGCAATGAACTCGTTAACAAGGCATACTGGGACCGGATCGATGAGATCCCAAATCACAGCTATTGGAGCCTGCGCCAGTCACTCAAAAGTGAGATGCTGGAGGCAGTCCGCCAGCGTGTCACCCGCCAGTACCGACGCAACGGCTACAGTGCGCCTCTAATAGAGCGCCTGACCCGCAACCTCGCCCGCAATGACGGAAATCCTCTGGTACTAGGTTTCGCTCGACGATTCGCGACCTATAAACGGGCAACACTCCTTTTAGAGAATCCCGAACGCTTGGCACGCCTGCTGAACGACCCGGATCGCCCGGTACTGCTGATTTTCGCGGGTAAAGCTCACCCGCACGACCTCCCCGGACAACAGCTGATTCAGGTCATCCATGAGGCCGCACGACGACCAGAGTTTGAGGGAAAGATTGTGCTTACGGAAGGGTATGATCTCTCGCTCGCGCGCAAATTCGTCTCTGGAGTGGATGTCTGGATCAATACGCCTGAATATCCGCTTGAGGCGAGCGGCACGTCCGGACAGAAAGCGGCTATCAATGGTGTGATCAACCTAAGCGTCCTCGACGGCTGGTGGGGTGAGGGATATGACGGACACAACGGCTGGGCGATCTCACCGCACAGTCAGCCACAGGATGCCGTTCACCGAAGGCACGAGGAGGCGAAAGAACTCATGGATATCCTTGAGTACAACGTCATCCCACTTTATTTCGAACAAGACGGGCGTGGCTACTCCGAGCGCTGGGTCAAAATGTCCAAGGCGTCTATGAAATCGATCCTTCCACGCTTCAATTCAGAGCGAATGGTGCTCGACTATGTGCATTACTATTACGCCAAAGCAAGCCAGCAAGGGCGTACCCTTACCAATCAGGGAGGCGCCCCGGCGCGCGAACTGGCTCAGTGGAAAAAAAGGATTGCTCAGTCATGGCACGAGGTGCGGATCGGTAGGCCTGAGGCGGCACCTGAGGCGATCCGGGCCGGTGAGATCCTACCCCTTAAAGTATCGGTACATCTTGGAGCACTGGGCGCGGGTGATGTAATCGTCGAATGCCTTGTGGGTTCAGAAGACGAGCATGGACAACAGTGCACACCACCTGGGCGTTTTGCGCTCGCGGCTACTGGTACTGCGGAAAACGGAGACACTGTGTTCCACGTCGACCTGAAGCCAACACTTCCTGGTCTTCAGTACTACCGTTTCCGTGTGTACCCGTATCACCCACTGCTAAGCCATCCGTTCGAAACGGGCAACATGCTTTGGCTCTAAGTATTAGCCCGATACTTTAGCCACTGGGGTCCGATCGACAGGCGACCCAAACGACACCCATCGGGTCCTTCTTCCTGAGCAAGACGTTGACGGTAGCCCTTTCCCTCCGGCCAGCAAGTCTTCCTCACACTAGCTCATGATACTGTCGTGGCAACTTCTCAAAGAAACGCTGGAGCACCTGCATACCATGAATATCGGGAGACTGGTCCCCTGCGGGCGACTTTTCCGTCCGCTGGAGTCCCTCCCCGCTCCATGACACCGGGATCAATATATGGCGGGCAATCCCTGTTTGGGCGGAAGGGTGAGAAAACATGGGCACACAAAGGACCTGAGTAGTCATCGTTGACTATGCCTGAACATGGACGGAACCGGTCGTATCTTGATAGCGCGTCACGGGCTGTAAGGGAGGCCTCAGGCAAATGAAGCTGTATTCCGTTTAATTTGCGTGCTTGTGCTCTCAAAACCGCCTGACGTCGCGTACGATGCCAAGCGACATCGATATCGCGGGACATATGACCAATGTAGATACCCGACCATCTGCGATTTGAATCGTGTTGACTTGTTCGCAAGAACCGGGCTATTGCGGCTAATGATCAGAAACCGGTGGATACCTGTGATCGCAGAACATACTATGATTTACAAGAAGCCGTTGGGTCTGTTCAAATGTTTCCACGTCACCCTGAAACTGACTCATTGGGATGAAACGTTCTTCTATATGAAACATTTTTTCAGCAATCGCGATGGATCATCGCCGAGGGCACCTCTAAGGGCGCTATCCGCAGCTGGGGCGGCATTGTTAATCCGGCTGACATCGTAACCGCGCTTCAGAAAATGCGCGAAAGACTGTGATACGGAGTAGCATGGACATTCTCGCCCCATTAAGCTCATGAGTATTTTTTCGAAGACCGCCGACACTCACACGGATTACCGTGGGCGCAGATTCACCACCACGCAATACACGCTTGCCACGGTTGCTAGCGAACATGATGCAGTTGCTGCCCCAACATCTCCGGGGTCACCAGTACAACGCCCGCGGGCGTCACGTGAAACCGCCGCCTATCGTCTTCCGGGTAGCTGCCGATTACGGTACCCTCCGGGATCCTGCAGCCTTTGTCGATCAATACTCTACGCAACCGACAGTGACGCCCGATATCCACATTTGGTAACACGAGTGAGTCGGTAACATCCGCGTACGAATGGACAACGACACCTGAGAACAGAAGCGAATGCCGGATCGAAGCGCCGGAGATCAGACAACCACCGGACACCATCGAATCAACAGCCATACCACGGCGGTCATTATTGTCAAACACAAACTTTGCTGGCGGCAGTTGTTCCTGGTAGGTCCAGATCGGCCACTTCGCATCGTACAGATTGAGCTCCGGTGTCAGGCCAATCAGCTCCATATTCGCCTGCCAGTAGGCGTCTATGGTTCCGACATCGCGCCAATAGGCCCGGCGGCCGGTCTGTGGTTCCTGGAATGAATATGCCGCAACCTGATGCGCCCCGATCACTGGCGGAATGATATCACGGCCGAAATCGTGGCCAGACGATGTCCGGTCTGCATCCTTGATCAGTTGCTCATAAAGAAATTCAGTCGTGAAAACGTAGATACCCATGGATGCAAGCGCGGTGGCACCGTCCGGGGAAACTGGTTTTGGATGCTCTGGTTTTTCGGTGAACTTTATGACCCTTCCTGTGGAGTCCGTCTCCATGACTCCGAAATCACGCGCATCCTCAAGGGGTACCTCGATGCACCCAATCGTGAGGTCAGCACCGCGTTCCACGTGGGATGCAATCATCGGCCCGTAGTCCATTTTGTACACATGATCTCCTGCGAGGATTAGCACATACTCCGGAGAATGGCTGCGGATGATATCAAGGTTCTGGTACACCGCATCTGCGGTTCCCGCATACCACGAGGTCTCTATGCGCTGCTGTGCCGGCAGCAGTTCCAGGAAATCCCCGAATTCGCCACGCAACGCGCCCCACCCCTGCTGTATATGCCGGATAAGAGAGTGCGCTTTGTATTGTGTCAGCACACCGATGCGGCGAATGCCTGAGTTGACGCAATTGGAGAGAGGGAAATCAATGATGCGGAATTTTCCCCCGAAAGGTACTGCGGGTTTCGCGCGCCAGAACGTCAGATGTTTCAGGCGAGAACCCCGGCCACCTGCCATGATCAGGGCAAGTGTGGTACGAGTCAGGCGACTGACAAAACGAGATACCTGGGCCACAATAATAGGCTTCCTTTTTTCGACGTCACACCGGACTGCGATACTTTGCCAGCACTTGACCGGAGCTTATAGTACCATCGAATCGCTAGGTAGGAGGTTGTTGCGACCGTTCACGGCCATCAATGAGAGATCGGTAGAGCGCGGCGTGGTGCCGAGCGCTGGCGTCCCAGCTGAAATCGGCATGCATGCCGTTTTTCTGCAGCTGACGCCAAGTCACGGTATCCCGATACGCGGCAACGGCCCGTTCGATCGCACTGAAGAAAGATGCGGGCGTCGGCTCCGCGAACATAAAACCAGAACCGTCGGTGCGACCGCCACGTGGATCAAAATCCGCGATCGTGTCAATAAGCCCACCAGTGGCATGAGCTACAGGCGGCGTACCATAGCGTTGGCTGTACATCTGATTCAGACCGCAAGGCTCAAAACGCGATGGCATGAGAAATATATCAGCGCCCGCCTCGATGAGGTGCGCAAGGCCTTCGTCAAACCCGATGATCGTGGCCGCTGATCCCCGATGCTTCTGGGCGAATGCTAGCGTCGCCTCCTCAAGATCTTTATCACCCTGCCCAAGGAGCGCAAGCTCACCCGGTAACGAAACGAGTCTTTCCCCAACCGAGAGTAGTAGATCGATGCCTTTTTGATGGGTCAGACGGCTCACGGTACCGAAGAGAGGAACGTGAGGATCGGGATACAGGCCAAGGAATTCCTGGAGCGCCCGCTTGTTCCGTGCTTTGGTCTCGAGCTGATCACAATCATAGGGGGCCGCAATCAACGGATCACGCGCGGGATCCCATAGCCGTACATCAATCCCGTTCAGAATACCGTGTAGCACGTCGTGCCGCTTTGCCAAAAGCCCCTCCAGACCGAACCCCATAGGCGCACGCTGGATCTCCCGAGCATACGTAGGGCTAACCGTACTGATTGCGTCGGCATAATAGAGCCCGGCCTTGAGAAACGAAACCTTTCCATAGAACTCGATACCCTCGATAGCGTAGGCCGCCTCGGGTAACTGGAGACTCTGAAACGCGTCACGTGAAAACAATCCCTGAAATGCGAGGTTGTGCACGGTCATAAGGGAGACCGCGTCAGAGCCGTGCATAAACCTCAGATAGGCAGGCGCGAGGGCGGTCTGCCAATCATTGCAGTGCAGCAACTGCGGGCGCCACCCAAGCGACGTCTCTTCACCTGCGATCCACGCTGCCGCGCGTGCGAATAGAGAAAAACGCTCCGCGTTATCGGGCCAGTCGCGGCCCTGTCGGTCCTGATATGGTCCACCGTCACGGTCGAACAGCGCGGACGCCTCGAGCAGTAATACCGGAACCCCGGAGGGCAGAGTCGTCTCGCTAAGCACGGCCCCCTCGAAAGTTGCGAGACGCCTGCCACGAATCGCCACGCGCAGCGCAGGATATGCAGGAAGCAGCACACGCAAATCCACGCCCGCGGCCCGGATCGCCTCGGGCAACGTCCCGACCACGTCTCCGAGGCCGCCGGTCTTGACCCACGGGGCGCACTCCGTGGCAGCATAGAGAACCCGGGGTGCGCCGCTTGTGCCTGTCACACCATTCGACTCCGTCCCGGTCACCGGTCAAGCTGACAACCGATAGCCCCCTGCAAGCGCAAGCCCTACTGGAACCGGTCCGTGGGTAGGGCAAGATCTTCCGGGACTCCGGCAGTTACCACAAAATCGCTGCCTTCCCAACGCGCCGCATCGTTCCAATAGAACGTGAAAACCACCTTGGCACCATGAGACAACGTAGCGACCGGCAGTTCTGCCGCATGGATTCCAGCCTGAGATTCCTGGGTAGGCGTGTCATGCGTTGTGCACCACCCGTCGCTGCTCCAGTGGACAAGCGCAGGAGCCTCGACCTCAATCCGCAGATTATACCCCTGTGGAAGCCGCACGCCTTGGTTGTCGAAGCGCCATACCGCGGCGCCCCGCGGCGCTCCCTGCCCATGCTTTACCGGCCTTGCTTCACGCGTCCGGTGACGTATACCACTTTCAGATATTCTCATAACGCCTCCTTGGTTGAGCACGGCCGCTATCAGTGGG
>JAJYDT010000079.1 GCA_021777335.1 Pseudomonadota bacterium
GGCCTCACGGTGAAATCCGTCAGCAACCTGGAATGCGGGGCCTTCGGGCCGAGGTTCGATAACCTGGAGAAGATCGCCCGAGTCCTGAAGGTCCCCGTGAAAGCGTTGTTCGAGTTCGGCAAGGAATGACGGGTTCCCGCGGAAAGACACTCATGCGAAAAACTATACGAACCGTCCCTGGGGGCAGACTCCGGAACGCCACAGGCCGCAAAGAGCCCGTGCACCTGAGCGCCGTGACCACATGGCAGAAGAGCGGCTACGCGCGGCATGGTGCGGCCGGGCCCGCAGGGATGGCGCAGGGACATCCAGTCCCGCGGGCGCTTGCGGTGAAAGGCGGATGCTGAGCATCGGCGGTCTTCGTTGCGGCATGAGTTCGCGTGCAGGACGCGAACTTGCTCCGGTGGCTGCATCCGGAGATTCGCCGCCCGAGGACTGCCTGGGGTGTTCCGCCGTGCTCGCGGGTCCCGGACAGGTCGATGTCGGGTTCGCTCAAAAAGGCAAGTCCAGGGAGCGCGGGATCGGCAACGGTGATCGGAGCAACGCCCCCGCCTCAATCAGTCAGGTGGATTGCATTGAATGCCCAGTTGTCGGTGCGGTCATTCAATCCATACAGCTTGAACGTCAGCTTCCGATCTGAAACGCGACGCTAGCTTGACGCTCATGGTGCTCCCACAGAACTCAAAACGCAGAAGCGCTGGGCCAAGCCAGACGCGATTTCCGGAAGAATGAGAGGCTCCTTGGCTAGTCCCATAGAATGCAGGTATCGCCGAAAAAGAGGACGTGTGAGCCTTGTGCGACACTACATAATCCCGGGAAATTCAAGTGACAGCACAAGATTATGCGCTCATCATCAATGTGGAGTTGCTACTCAAAGATAGCAGCAAACGGGCCAACCACACCGTCAAAGAAAGGAAACGTATGCTGAACCGAGGATCGGAATGGCGTAGGTGGGAGCCGCATATTCACGCACCGGGTACCCTGATGAACAATCAGTTCAACGGCCCCGACGCGTGGCACGAATACCTTACCGCCCTTGAACAGGCTACGCCGGTGATTGAGGCGGTCGCAGTCACCGACTATTACGTGACAGATACCTACGAGGAAGTGCGGAAGCATAAGGCGGTCGGTCGATTGCCAGCAGCCAAATTGATATTTCCGAATCTGGAGTTAAGGCTTGACGTCGCAACTGCCAAGGGCGGGTTTGTCAATCTCCACCTGTTCGTCAGTCCGGAGGACCCTCAGCATGTCGAAGAGTTGCGGCGCCTGCTGTCGCGTCTACAGTTCAACGTCATGCAGGATTGCTTCGACTGCACGCGGGAGGACCTGATCCGGCTGGGCAAGAAGGCCAACCCGAACATCACGGATGACCGTACCGCGCTGGGCTATGGGGCCAGCCAGGTGAAGGTCAATTTCCAGCAGTTGCGCGATGTTTTGGCCGGGAGCGGATGGGCGAAGCAGAACATCCTGATCGCGGTGGCGGGTGGCGCGACGGACGGCACGTCGGGCGTGCAGGAGGCCGCGGATCAGACCATCCGTCGCGAAATAGAAGGTTTTGCCGATGTGATCTTCGCCAGCAGCCTGGCGCAACGGGAGTTCTGGCTGGGCAAAAGGGACCTCCGCCCCGAGGAAATCCGGGCCCGGTACGGAGGGCTGAAGCCCTGCCTGCACGGAAGCGACGCGCACAAGCTCGACGACGTGGCGTTGCCATTCGGAGACCGCTTCTCGTGGATCAAGGGCGCGCTGGAATTCGATTCTCTGCGACAGGCGTGCATCGATCCGGACGGCCGCGTGCATGTCGGCGCCGAGCCGCCGACGTCCGCCACGCCGTCACAGGTGATTTCCGGGGTCGAGATCATCGATGCTCCCTGGATGAAGACGCCGGCCATTCCGCTCAACCCAGGGCTGGTCGCCATCATCGGGGCCCGTGGTTCCGGGAAGACTGCGCTCGCCGATATGATCGCGGCAGCATGCGATGCCATCTCCGACGAAGCGTGGAGCGCCGAGGAGGGGGCCAATCCATCCTTCCTTGTTCGGGCCCGTTCCCTTGTTGACCAAGGGAGAGTCAAGGTGAGCTGGGCGTCAGGAGAGTCCGTCACGCGCGCGCTAGACGGCGCGGACGCAAATGGACCTTTTAGCTATCCGCGCGCCCGCTATCTGTCACAGCAGTTCGTCGAGGAACTCTGCTCGTCGACCGGCCTAACGGACGGGCTGCTTCGCGAGATCGAACGCGTCATCTTCGAGGCACACCCCGATCACACGCGAGATGGCGCATTAGACTTCGCCGAATTGCTGGAGCACCGTGCGTCGCGTCATCGTCTCGCACGTGATCGGGAGGCCGAGGCTGTGTCGCAGATATCCGAGCGCATCAGCACGGAGCTTGAGAAGGAAAAGCTCATCGCGACCTATGAGGCGCAGGTTGCGCAGAAGAAGAAGCTGGTCAAAGCCTATACAGTCGACCGCGCGAAGCTCGTCTCGGCCGGCAGCGAAAAGAGGGCTCAACGCCATACCGCGCTGGCGGGCGCGGCCGGCCAAATTAGGGCGAAGCTGCGACAGCTTGCTGGCCAGCGACAGACCTTTCTCGCCCTGCAGGACGAGGTGAAGGATCTTCGCCGCAACCAAGCTCCGGAGGCGCTGAGACAGGCCCAGGCGCGGCATACGCACAGTGGCATGTCGGCGAAGCAATGGGCCTCCTTCCTGTTAGACTATAAGGGACTGGTGGACGACGATCTAACCAGCTATGTGCGATGGGTCGATGGGGAGATAAGCAAACTCAACGGGATTTCACCGGCCACGGGCGATCCAAACACGCCGTACTTCCGGGACGACACCGACCTCAGCACGCTGCCGCAGCTTGTGCTTGAGGCAGAAATGGCGCGACTGGAGAAGCTGGTCAGCGCCGACAAGGAGACGCAACGCCGGTACACTGCGCTTTCAGGCAGTATTGCGACGGAGACAGCGGCGCTGCAAACGCTGACCGAGAAGCTGAACGACGCCGAGGGCGCCAAGGATCGCGCGCGAGAGCTGCAGACGCAGCGCGAGGAGGCCTACGGAAGAGCCTTTGATGCGCTTGTCGCAGAGCAATCAGTGCTGGAGGAACTCTACGCGCCGCTCATGGCGCGGCTCGCCGCAGCATCCGACACGTTGAAGAAACTTTCCTTCTCGGTCGCCCGCGTCGCCAATGTAGAGCAATGGGCGTCTGAGGCTGAGGACGGACTGATCGACCTCAGGAAAGCCGGTGCGTTTCGGGGCACCGGCACGCTGCTGCAGAAGGCGAATCAGGTGCTCAAGGAGGCATGGGAGACACAGGATTCTGCCAATGTCATCGCCGCAATGGCTGAGTTCCGGCGGCTCTATCAGGGGGAGTTGTTGAACCACTCGCCGGTCACACACACAGATCAGGTGGCATTTCGTGCTTGGTCGAAGCGCTTTGCGCAGTGGCTTTTCAGCACCAATCACATCGCGATCCGCTATGGCATCGACTATGACGGTGTCGACATCCGTAAGCTGTCGCCCGGCACGCGTGGAATCGTTCTTCTGCTCCTCTATCTGGCGCTGGACGATAACGACAACAGGCCATTGGTAATAGACCAGCCGGAAGAGAATCTTGATCCGAAGTCAGTGTTCGACGAGTTAGTCAATCTATTTATTGAGGCCAAGTCGCACCGCCAAGTTATCATAGTCACGCACAATGCGAACCTAGTGATAAACACTGATGCTGATCAGATCATCATCGCGGATGCGGGCCTTCATCCCCGCGGAGCTCTGCCGCCGATATCATATCGCTCAGGAGGACTTGAAAACGCAGAGATTAGGAAGGCGGTTTGCGACACCCTTGAGGGTGGCGAAGCTGCGTTTCAAGAGCGGGCCCGCAGGCTTCGTGTGAGGTTGGACCGCTAACCCCATGACGCTAGACCCCAGTTCCAGCGGGTGGCGCTTGCCATGGAACAGCACATGGCGCCCGACCGGAAGGCATAGCTCTTGGCCGTGCGGGGACTGTCGTGGTGGCGCTCGCACGTCAGTCGCACCTGGTCGAGCAGTCGGGGCTTGGCAGGAAGCGTCTAGTGGAATGACAGGTTGGGGGCCTATCAGTGACGCAGGTGATCAAGATAGTTATCTAACGCAATGAACTTCGTAGCGGCGTCCTTCAGCTCTCTAGAGGCGTGCTTCCAGAAAACAACGTGAACCGGAATATTGCGTTGTCTAAGCTTCTCGATCGCAGGGACATAATCTGAGTCTCCGGCGACAAGAGTCATTTCATCGTCTCCGATAGTGAGCATCTCATATGAGTCAGAAATCATTGTCGCCACAATGTCCGTATCAATTTTCTTTTCGTGATTTGCGACATTTCTGTCATAGACAACAACCTCAAACCCCTTCTTTTTTGCGATTTTCCAAAGAGAGTCGTTTTTGGGAGGGCGAGAACCAAAAAGCGTCGCCTTCTTTACCTCGTCTTTTTCGCCACCAGCGAATGCGAAAAGTTTCCCGAAGTCGAGTTTCCATCTGTGGTCGCAGATGTTGCGCTGTACTGCAGACCAGACATCTGGAGCCATGCCCGACGCATACGCTGCGACATGGAGCCCCTCAATCCAGACGTTTGAGTTGTCAACGTAAAGCAGATTAGCCATGGGAACTTCCCCTTTGTTTTTTTTGCGCCCAACCTTCCGGGTGTGCGGCTGGAGCGGATTGCTGGGCCTACACCTTTCTTTCATCGATTACCTTCCCATCCCGAACAATCTGAATATGCAGGCTATCAGTCACAGAAACGGTGGCGCTGAACCCGATGAAGATCTGATTTAGAAACTTCATCATGTACTCTAACGTGGTGCTGTTTGGATCGAGAATCACATGTTGAACATTAGAATGCGCCGCGACTTTCTTTGCCCCACTTTGAAGCTCGAGTGGACTCACAACAATGCCGCCATTCGCACCGGTGTCTTGAATACGGTACGCTAACGCTGCCATGCCTTCTTGATTTAGGCGGGAGTTTGTATATCGGCGACACTCGATAATTAGGAAGCCATCTCCATCGCTATTTATTCCCTTGGCGTCGATTTCCCAGTGAGTTCCTGACATACCGGGGACTAGTTGTTTGCCTTCAACCCGTCCGAGTTTGAATTGCTCTGCAAACTGGTTGAGCAGATATTCAGCTACCTCTTCGTATGTTCTCCACGTCATGTATGATATTTCAACCTCTATTCTTGCGGGGCTCAATAGATGATTAGGCGGACCATATTGTCAGCGCACCCTCGCTCGCGCATGAAGCTGCAGACGTGACCTAACGTCCGAAGCTGACGGTATATGTTGCCCTGCCTGTATAGCAGGCACCAGGATATACGGATAGGCTGAAATACGAGAGTTATGTATTTCTGTACAGTTACGGCGATCGGTGACCGGCTGTGTTGGGCCCGCCGGAAGGCTTGATCGCAGTCGTTCAAGTGCCCTATCTGTGCCAATGTCCGGTCTCGCATGGCGGATTCAACCGGTGGATGCAACAAGTTGTTTAAAACGCCCCGCAGGTGTTTCATAGTTTAGTGTTTTTCGAGGGCGAGTATTTAATTGTCTCGCCACGGCATTGAGTTTGGCTTGCGAGTAGGCCGACAGGTCGGTGCCCTTCGGTAAGTACTGCCTCAGCAGCCCATTGGTGTTTTCATTCGACCCCCGCTGCCATGGGCTGTGAGGATCGCAGAAGTAGACTTGGATGTCCGTCGCCAGGGTGAAACTCTGGTGTTGGGCCATCTCGGTGCCCCGATCCCAGGTCAGCGATTTGTAGAGTTCCTGCGGCAGCTTGCGAGCATTCTTGACCAAAGTACTGGCGAACGTCTGGGCATCTTTGCTGGCGACCTTTACCAGCATCACGTAGCGTGTTTGACGTTCGACGAGCGTTGCAATCTGGCTGCTGTGACTCCCGCACAGCAGGTCGCCTTCCCAGTGACCCGGTACGGCCCGGTCTTCGGCCGTGGCAGGGCGCTCGCTGAGCGACACCGCATCGCGGATTCTGCGGCGATCGTCTGACTTCTGGGTGTGATGGCGCGAACGGCGCATGGCTCGCGTGCGACGCAAATGTTGCTGCAACTCTTTCTTCAAGACGCCACGGGCTTGAATGAAGAGGCTGCGATAAATCGTCTCGTGTGACACCTGATAGTGCTCGTCGTCCGGGTAAGCGCACTTCAGCCATCCAGCAATCTGCTCCGGTGACCACAGCCATTGGAGCTTTGCTGCGACGATACGCGCCAACGTGCGGTTCTCAGCCAGTTTACAGGTTTTGGGGCGATGCGCCCGATCCCAAGCTGCCTGGTCAGCCTGGTTTGCCCGATAGCAACCCTGCCCACCGTTACGCTGGATCTCGCGACTGATGGTGGATGGCGCTCGATCAAGGAGCGTTGCTATTGAACGGATCGTGTGGCCGGATGCCAAGGCACGTGAGAGTTTTTCGCGTTCAGCCAACGTTAGCGCCAGGCCCGATCGGTGTCGTGGCGCCGGTCTTATTCCGCCGGTCTCAGCCAGTATGCGTTGTATGGATGAGTGGTTTCGATCAAACAACTGGGCGATCTGCTGAAGGGACTCCCCTTTTCTCCAGCGCTCCCACATCAACGCCTTTTGCTTCTCGGTGTAATAGATTCTCGGTCTTTGCTTCATGCGCAACACTCCTGATTCCTAATCAGAATCTAGTGTGTTGCATCCACCGGTTGAATCCGCCCATGCACTGCGGACCGAATGGATCGAAATGCCAGCGTCGCCATTGGCCGAGGCCTTGCCACTGAATAAACGTGCGAAAAGTCAGATCGCCCCAATCCAGCAAATGATCACGCCGCCAGTTCATGCCGGTAATACGGCCGCTCCCGGTCATCCAGAATTCCGTAGAGTTCCTCAAGGTTTCGCCCTTCCGGGGGTGAGCCAGGCCCGGATGTGGGATTCCTTATAGATGGAATGACACAGCGGTTGTGTCCGGTTGCGGACACCTCCGCAGGCGGCTCATCCGTGATGGCGGCAAAGGAGTCGAGTTCGGCCTTTCCCGGGGCCTGCCACCGGATCAGAAGCGCCGGTGGGAAAATCTGCAGCGCCCCGCCAAGCGGGCACTGTCGCGCAACCGTTAGGTGCGATTGTGTGTACAGTCCACGCGCTTTTGGCGTGGACGTCGCCCACCGCGGTTTTTCATCCACGTGCAAAAGCGATTGAATTCCACCACGAAACCGGTGGATACCCGGCCCGTCTATGGGCAAACCAGCGGATGTCCGGCCGGAAAGCGGCGGAATGGCCGACCGCCAGGAATCGGAAAAGCGGTCGCTTTCCTGACCGACCTTAGCCCGTCCAGGTGGAACGCCGACCCGCATGTGGGCAAACCGGTGGAATCCAAACCCCCAAGTTTGCAAACCCACGGATTCCGGACCCCCGATGAATTTCCACAGGTAGGTACTAATGAGGGCGGCGATTCCCGCAGCCAAAGCGAAGGAGGGGAAAATGGAAGACGGACTCAAGAAACTGAGCGAGACCTGGCGAGGCGAGCTGGCCCGCCAAAGCCTGGCGGGTCGCGTGCTGGCCGAGTTCACGCACATCAAACGCTTCCGGCTCGAGAAGTGCCCGTGGCGCCGGATCGCCGAGGCAATGGGCGTCAACCCCGAATCGCTGCGACGGGCATTCCGGACGATCAGCCGGAAGATCGAAGCCGGACAACTCATCCCGCCGGGGCCCGAACCGCGAAGCAAGGCGATAATAACAGCGCCCCGGCCGCCTGTGTCTTCCGCACCTCCGCCCTCGGGCGTTGGCGGCAGCCAGCCCGCGGGGTCAGCCGATCTGGACAAACTCAAGGAAGCAGGAATCACCTTCGAATGAACCCTGCGCGGAATTTCCGCACGGACCTCTATATGAGGGCCGCAATCCCGCGAACCCGCATCGAGGAGACCAAGTCATGGGAAAGATTGTGATCAGTGGGGGTGACAAAGGTGGTGTCGGCAAGTCGATGGCCTCGGCTCTGGCGGCGGATATCCTGATCGCAGCGGGTCAAACGCTGCTCATCATCGAAGGCGATGCAGCGATCCCGGACATTGCCCTGCGCTTCAGCGCCTGCGCGCAGGTAGAAACGACCGGGGTCAACCTGAACCGCGCCGGCGACCAGGAAGCGGCCGTCACCCGCTTAGGCAATGCCCTGGAGCACGCCGCAGACAAAAGACAAGATGTCCTCATCAACCTGCCGGCCGGCAGCGCGGACACGCTCGATGACCTGGCTTTGGTGATTCGCGAGATTGCCGACGCCAGTGGGTTCACCCTGCGTGTCCTGTATTCGCTGGGTCCCCATCGCTCGTCCACCGACAGCCTCATCAAGTCGCTTACCCAGGGTCTGCTCGGCAG
>JAJYDT010000080.1 GCA_021777335.1 Pseudomonadota bacterium
CTCCCAGCCATCAAACCGCCATCCGGAACCGCGCAGCGATCAATCGCTGGCCCATCCTGCGGTCTTGAGCAGTCCGTTCTGACCGAAAGCACTCAAAGCGCTCCGTTCATGAATGATGCGGGCTAGAGAGAATCCCATCCCATCATCAAGCATCGCAAAGCGTCTGCCTTCAAGCAGTAGGCTGCGCCGATAGATGCTGCTCGCATGCCGCGCCGTCCGCGAATGACGCGGGCTAGAGATACTGATTTGCCTCTTGAATCGCGCTGTCCACTAAACGAACACCCGTCCTGCGGATTTTACCTTTTTTATCGAGCTTTCGATGATAATGAAGCACGAGAGGACGCCGGTATGTTCCTCTGGGAATTTTCTTCGCTAGTGGCGTTGGGAAGTTGTATTCAAGTGGTAATTCTTCGAATGGTAGCCCGAGTTCGAGCATCGCGAACGCCCAACTCACCTGATCTATGTGATTGGTCCAATCGCGAAGCAAATGTCTGTGCTCCACCAGGATTGCTGCATATCGTGACCACACGGTGCCCAGTTGGTTCATATACTTACGGGGAACTAAAAGCATTCCACCATTGCAGTTCAAAGCATATGTTGTTCCCTCTGGAGCGCTGCCCGGGGAAATCAATGGGGGCGCTCCTGAAAGCCCAGAAATCTGCGGATGTTCTCCAAGACGTCGAGCGGCGGGTTCTCGCTATCCACCCGCCTAGCTCGGACAGCATCAAGTCGGCTCACGTCGGTGAGCGGCACAAGAATTGCCAGATCTGTGTCGCAAGCGGCCAGAACATCAAACTCGTCCCCCTGAAGCGTGGACAATTGGCTTATCTTGTTACAGAAGGTCTTGTCTGGCCCCAACGGTAACTCGACCGCGCGTACCGCAAACCTAGATGCCAATTTTTTCCCATCAACGCCACATCGCTCTGTGACTTGTGCCACAATGTCATTTTGAGAGACTCCGGCGCCAATGAGTGTGCGCAGGAATATTTCGGCCTCCAGCAGGAACCTGGGATCGTGATCTATGACGAAGCTATATAAGACTCGCATTAGATTTATCGCGTAATTTCACTGTTTAAGCTGTTCGAGCGTAGCGTGCCGATGCTCGCCAGGACGCGGAATTTCAGCTGAGCGGCCTAATGGTGTCCGTCCTTGTGGCTACCGTCGACGAGTTTCGTCCGTTGATCATCATGCAACGAACACTGTTTCGCGCTTTTGGGATTTGGCCATATTCGATCGTAGCAGATTGTCCCGCAATCCTGTTGGAGGGTGCTGTCCTGAGCGGAAAGGTGGGGATGTGAGAAGAGGGCGGAGTTTTTGAATCGCTTTAGCGTATCGCAGCGTGCTCTCCGTCCAGTGTGCTGCGGCGGGCGTTCGCGGCTGCGACCCGGAGAAGACGCGGGTTCCGTCCATCTAATCCACGATCTCTTGCGGTCGCTTGACGGATGTGCCCTTCGCGACCGGCGGTCTGCGGGTAATCCCGTACAAGAATCGCCAAGGACACGACCACGGCCAACGGTAACAATCCGTGCGGACAGGCTATATGTCGATGGATTCAACCTCTCCCGCGAAGCGACCGCCAAGGAGTTGCTCGTGGCGGCTCACCAGGAGATCGCGAGGCGGTTTCGGCAAAGGGCTAACGTGAAGTGAAAGCAGACCACCGTCCCGGCGTGGGTTGCGCGGCTTTGCCGCGTAGGGCGTAGCCCGGAGGGGCAAAGCCGCGCTGGGCGGTGTATGTCCAGGTCAACATCTTCACATGATCGTCCTTCTTGCGCTCCGTCAGTTCGTGGCTCTCCCCACTGATCTGCGCGTGGTGCAACAACCGATCGCTCGGCACCGCGATGAGCGGTGTGGTCTACTGCGTGCATCGAAATTGCGAGTCATTTTTTTTGCTGGAACGCGGATGACACTTGGCGATGACGTGGAAGAGCGGGTTGCCGAGGGACAGTCTGGGTGAGGCCATTCGCCACGCGTTGACGCGCGATGCCGCATGCGGCATATCAAGCGCTGGGCCGCGTTGATGAAATTCCATGCAGCTTGGCGCCCAGAGGCATCAAATAGCGTTGCAGAGCGCCGCATGAGGGCGGTGGATGTCGGGAGAAAGGCTTTCCCCTCCTCGGATCTGGGCGCGCCGCTGCGATCTCCTGTTCACTGGTCGAATCGTGCAAGGCCAACGGCATTACGGACGGGTTCCAAAGAGCCTGCAACCGAGCTCGATGACTGAGCGCTGACCGCGCTCTCGGGGCAGGGCTGTTTGACCACCGACCGTCTCGCGGCAATCAAGGCATCAATCCGTCGAGGACTACTCACGAATAATCTCGAATACCGTTCCGCAACCTGGGCCGAGTTCCCTTCCCGTCGGACAATTCTCGCCGCCTTGGGAGGTTGTTCCGTAAAGATTGTCGGCACGATCCATCACCGGGGCACCTTCGGGCGTCTGTCCATCGCGGCCACCCTTGAACCGATACAAGGTGGTCTTCGTAAGGCTCCCCGACGCGATTTCGAAAACAGTGCCGCAGCCGTACTCGGCGCTACAATTGCCCCCGCCCGCGGTTGTGCCATACAGGTTCCCGGCACGGTCCATGACCAGCCCATCAGGCTCCATGCCGTCCCTGCCGCCCTTGAACCGATACAAAATGCTCTCCTTGTCGGTTTCCGCTGCAATCTCGAACACGACGCCGCAACCCCCGGCGTCGATGCCGGGGCTACTGCCGGCATTGCAGAATCCGCCCCCGAACTGTGTGGTCCCAAAAAGATCGCCTTTCTTGTCAACGATCAAGTTGCCATCCGGGGTACTACCGTCGTCGCCGCCTAAGAACCTATGCAGCGTCTTCTCCTTGTGAGAGCCCGTCGCGATCTCGAATACGGTGCCCGTGAAGCGGTGCGATAAGTCAGTGGCCCAAGTCATGCCGTACAGGTTCCCCTGCTGATCCATCACCAAACGGCCCCTGGGAAAACCATCTTGGTCTCCACCCTCGGTGAACGTGTGTAGAACAACGGCTCTGCGGGTGCCGGCGGGAATCTCAAAGACGGTGCCGCATCCGTAGTGGCCGTTGGGGCACGTACCCGTAGATGTCGTGCCGTAAAGATTACCGGCGGCGTTCATGATCACGCCGCCCGTTGGCCACGAGGCGCCGTTCGGGAGAAAAGACCACAGGATAGTTTCGGCATGAGCCCGATCAGAAATTTGGAACGGCGTGCCACAGAGCGCTTCGCATCGGGTCACTGCCCGTGCGGCGATCTCGAACACGGTCCCGCAGCCGGAAGCCACCCAGCGAGTGCAGTTTGGGCCACCGAATTGGGTGGTGCCATAGAGGTTGCCCATACTGTCGAAGATCAGACCGGAACCCGGATTAGCGCCGTCCGGCCCCCCAGAGAACCTGTGCAGGATCTCTTCCGTGTGAGTCCGGCCTGAGATCTCAAAAACAGTGCCGCAGTCTTTGCATCCGTTGCGTTGACCGAACGGGGTTCCGGATGTGGTTCCGTAGAGCTTACCCGCGCTGCCCAGGATGACGCCGCGATTGGGATGAACTCCGTCCGCGCCACCCTTGAATCGATAGAGGATCTTTTCAATGACTTTTGACCCGGAGTGCACGGCAGGCGCGTTGGTCGCCAGGGCTACTCCAGAGACAGCGAGCACCACACACGTCCACCGGAGCAAGCTGCTTCTGGCGTTCACGATTTCACCTTCATCACATTGAAATTCCACAGGGTCTCATGGACACAGGAACAATGTCGCTTGGCGGCGGCCGCATACTGCTCTGGGCTCACGCCGCCCAAGTGACTGTAGCGGCGGGTAGGATTGTAGAGGCATTCGATGCCGTCGAGAACCTCTGCCGTGGGCAGCCGCATGGTCCGTAAAATTTGTCTCTGGATCCGGTTCCCTTTTTGGGTCTGCCTAAAAATGACTCGGCAACCGCATTGACGCGCCCAGCAGTTGCCCCGCCCAGCGCATGCATGGCGCCAACTGGCTTGGCGAGCAAGAGCGACCTCCATCGTCCCTTCCACACTGGCGCCGTTGATCCGAATGGATGATCGCTCCGCGCGACCGGCATCTGCGGATGCCCATCATCAAGGCGTCCAATACCAGCTACCGGTGAATCGCTGGTCGATTGGCCAAGCCGACAATCTTCCGGGAAACATAGATCGATGATGAAGCGGCCTTCCGTGAGCGAACCCATTCGCCTGCCGCGACGCATGCAACTCGGTGGTTGCACTCGATTTGTGCATCTTCTCTGCACTGCATTAGGGCACGCGGCATTCGTTTCCGTATTGTGCCGCCGCGAACGTCGAGCGTAAGCTCGCTCTTGGGTCCCCGGTGAGCGAGCACCATGGTCGCAAAGACGTACGACGGACAGGCTGGGGCGCCGCGGAGGGCCATCATCGCCGTGACCGTCGGTAATGCTCTCGAGTTCTACGATTTCTTTATATACGGTCTGTTCGCCGTACAGATCGGTCGGGCATTCTTTCCGGCAAGCAGCTCGTACGTCAGCCTGATGCTGTCGCTGGCCACCTTCGGAGTCGGGTTCCTCACCCGGCCGTTGGGTGCCGTCGTGCTCGGTGCGTACGCCGACAGAGTCGGGCGCCGGCCGGCCATGGTGCTCAGTTTGTCGATGATCGGCGTCGCCATGGTGGCGCTGGCGTGCATCCCCTCATACGCCATGATCGGCGTTGCGGCACCTGTGCTCGCCGTGATAGCGCGTCTGCTGCAGGGCTTTTCGCTGGGCGGGGAAGTCGGTGCGAACAGTGCGTTTCTCGTGGAAGCTGCTCGGCCGGACCGTCGCGCCGAGGTCGTTTCCTGGCAGGGCGTGAGCCAGGCGATTGCGCTGGTGCTGGGAAGCCTCGTAGGGACCGTACTGGCGACCGTCCTCTCCCCTGCAGCGCTCGACAGCTACGGTTGGCGCATCGCCTTCCTGATCGGGGCCGCGATAGTGCCGTGTGGATACTGGCTGCGCCGGCACCTTGCAGAGACCCTGCACGAACAGGATGCGGAATACTCGCAGGCGGTCGGCGCGTTGGCGCCCGCTTCGGCTCAGCTCGGGCGTCTGGAAATGGCGCGCAGGCACTGGCGAGTAATGGTATTCGGCTTAATGGCGATTGCGGCAGGTGCCGTCGGCACATACATCTTTGTGTACATTGCTACCTACGCGCAGACGACGTTGCACCTGGCGCCGCGCGCGGGATTCCTGGCGAGCCTCGCCGGCTACAGCGTGGAGATCCCCTGCATCCTGATCGGCGGGCGTCTCTCTGACCGGTATGGGCGCAAGCCCGTCAACGTCTGGGGGAATCTTGTCTTTCTGCTAGGCATTTATCCCGGGTTTGTCTGGGTCGTTACCACGCGCTCGGTCACGGCGTTGATTTGGGTCATGGTCATCCTGAACGCCGCATATTCCCTGCGCATGGGTTCGTTCTATGCGGCCTTCATCGAGTCGCTGCCGCCGAAAATCCGCAGCGGTGGCTTCGGCACCGTATACGCCCTTTCCGTCGCAATATTCGGCGGAACGACTCAGCTGGTAGTGACCTGGATTATTCACGTCACAGGGAGCGCGATCGTCCCCGCCTGGTACCTGATCGGGTTTACCTTGATTGGGCAGATTGCATACATGCTGTATCCCGAAACAGCCCCGGTGCGGCTGCGCGCAAGGACGGCGGCTGAGGCGCGGTTGAATGCTGAACATGCTTCAGATCGTTGCACCGCAACTCCACCGGACTGAACATCGGCATGTCCGCGGCGCGACTCTGTCCGTGGAAACCTCCTGCGCGGCCCAGGGGCGCTGGACGTATCGGGTAATGCCCCCTCGCGACTTTGCCAGGCCTGCGCTAGATCGGACCGGTCCGCCAGCAGCGCCATGCCATCGCCCAATACGTGCCAACAGTATCCAACCGGATGGCTACAGGGGTGATGATCTTGGTATAGAGCGCCGAGCGAAGCGCTTCTGACCTGACGTCCTGATAGATCTGGCCGATTGAGTGTATGTCCTCTTGAAGAAGGCAACGTTTCCGGAGTTCTGAAGAAGCGATAAGGCGAGAGTATTCAAAGCAGTGCCGAGTTTCATCGCCCGTCCCTGCTATGGAATGACGCAATTTCGCGCTACCGCATTACCCCAAATTCCGCACTGTCCGTGGTCTCAATTCGCTTAAGCGGCGTCAATTTCCCCGGACCGGACACTGTGCCGGTCACTCGTCTCGAGCAATACCCGCTTTGGGCACCGCTGGTGAGCCATCATTAGCGCTTGATCGGGGCGGGTCGCCGTCGCGACCTGCCAGAGACGCCATCGAGCAGCACCAGCGAGAGCGCCTGGCGCGCGTCGTCATCGTCCTCCGCGGGTAGAATCGCAGGTTGTGTCATGTCCAGGCTATGCCTGGACTGCATGGCGGTGCCGTAGTGCTTCCACAGGGGGATACGGCTGGCAGACTGACCCGGACCTGTGAGCGTCGAGCCGGCGTCGCGCCGCACCGAAAGCGCCACCGGCTTTAATGGATCGCTATTCCGTCCGCGCCGCGAAGTATCGGCAGCAGCGCGTCGCGCATGGGAGGCTGTACCGAAGCGCATTTCGATGAGTGAAAAGAAAGCCTTGGACACGTGCGTATTCGTCAGCCTGGCTTCGCCGACGCCCAAATCAATCCGCACCCGAGAGGCCCCCGGGGAGAGTGCCCGCCGTTAAACGGACAGTCTCCCCGAGCTGACCGTAGAGAACGGTCTCAGAACAGTCCGCTGATCTCTCCGGCAACTTCGTGAGTCAGTGCTGGAGTCGCATAGGAGAACTTCAGGTCGAGTCCGTGAGCCTGGGCAACAATGCGATCTCGATAGATCATCCAGTTCTTTACCCCACTCGTGCTCGTCGTGGTGGTCCCCCCAATGCCCTGCTGCGCATTCGTCTGACTACTCGTGTAAACACCTGTCTGACGTTGCTCCAGCTGAATGTCCACCACCATCATGTACGCCTTCTGGCTCAGGAAATGGCCGACGACACCTCCCACCAGCGCGCCGGCGAGTCCGAAGGCGGCGGTGGTGCCGCCATTGCCACCGAACGCCGCGGAGCCAATCGCTCCTCCGAAGCCACCCGCGAGTACGCCTGCCGCCGTATTACTGGTTCGCTGTACCCCGATGTAGCGCACGTTGTACATGACCATGTATTCCGCACGGTTCGGATTATTGGTGATTTGATACCCTCGGCGCATCAGATCCCCGTTGACTAGGGACTGAAAGCCGAGATTCTGCGCGCTCGAGGTATTGTGTCCCTCGACGAATATGACGCGTTTACTCGGCGCGACGGGCTGCAGGAAGATGCTGCTGCTCATCTGTGCGGATAGATGCATGTTGCCCGCGCTGAGTCCGCTGGCGCTCGTCGCCTGAGGGGCGGGGCCGGTAGCGCAACCCGCCAAGCCGAGCGCGCCGGCTGCAGCGACGGCTACCGTTCCGATCCGAATCTTCTGCGTGTAAGACATTTGTCATCCTCTATTATTTTGAAATCCGTGCCGACCTATTCGATAGGTGACTCTAAGAGCCGTATCACGTAACAGTGGACGCCTCGCGTGTTTTCCTTGAGCTGTTCTCTTGAGTGAGACCCGATGCGCCAATTGCCTATAGCATCGACAACTGGTTGAAAAAGGAAAGTGCGGCAGAGGTGATTACGGCAGAACTGAGAGCTGCATCACGCGTGTCCAGGGTCTTGGTCACTGCATACGCAGGGCACACACCTGAGCATCTATGCGAAAAGGGGGCGATAGTCGAAACGCAGTCCTGCGAAGTTGTTTTCCGGAGCGCGCTGTTTGACGCGGCGTTATGGCGCGGTAGATCATGGTTGAGAACGATCTTGAGCCGCGCCGAGGCGACGGTGACCGAGCGGATCGTCGCTGGTTGCCCTTCAGCGCCTCCGGCAGGCACAGGTGTCAGCGACTCTGCTGTAACTCGGTAGTTGGGTGGCGGCAATGGGAGGATGTCAAATCTCTCGTCTAACACGGCAATGCCGCGAGGTGTCCTCGGGGCGCAAATCGGTGCGCGCTGACGCCGGCTTGGCTGCGATTAGCCGAGTGATATCCAAGAGGCAGTGCGACAGTCGATGGGATCAGAGAGCGGCCGCGAACGGCGGGCCGAGCTGAGGGCCATCTGCGAGGAGTTCCTGCGACAAGAGAGCGGCAGCCTGCGCGCGGCGCTTGCGGATATTCGCGGTGCTTTCGTGATTTCTGGGCGGATCGACCCGAAAAATTGATCTAGCGCAATTTATGGCGAACAGCGGGCGATATTGTGCATGATCGGGCGGGCACCCATGCTGCCAAGGCCCGCGGCAGCCTACCGAATATGACCTATTCAAA
>JAJYDT010000081.1:0-4821 GCA_021777335.1 Pseudomonadota bacterium
TCTTGCCCAGCAGACTGGCAGCGTGATCAATCAGATCACGCTGCTCGGGAAGAGCCCGCAGGTTGATGGCGGCGTCACGCATATTTATCTCCTATCCACACATACACAACAGATACGCAAATAATGGGCTGATGTGTAGCCGTTGTCAACACATGGGCCGCCAAGCGGCGTGAGCCGGGATGCCAACTAGGGAGCAGATGACAGTATCCAAATGCGCTTTCTGACGATGTTCCAGTTCGGACGAATGTCCACGAACTCGGCCAAATGATCTAAACGAGGGACCAAATAGCAACGCCTGCCTCTCCGTCTCGGAAGGCGGACGCGGGTTCGGTTCCCAGATGCACCACCATTTAAACTTCCAAGCAGCGCCCGCAACATCCTAGAACCCGCGTAATAGCGGGTTTTTTATTGCCTTTTACATCCAGAAACGGGCAACAGACGAGTGGGTCATGCAGCGCGCCCGCTACATGACCCGCGAAACCACCGAAATGCTCGAACCCCCTACCATGAAGCTGCCTGCTGTGGCAGCCTGAGCACCGCAATCCAAATCTGCCAGTCACCTACCGTCAATTCGCAGAGCTACACCACGTCTGGGGACACGATCAAACGCCGCTACCCCGGCAGATCGTTCAACTCGTAGCTGGTACTACGCCCGCCCGCATCAGTTTTCCGCAGCACGCCCCGCGCCAGCAGATCGTTGATGTCACGCAGCGCCGTGTCCGACGAGCATTTAGCGATAGCCGCCCACTTGCTGCTGGTGAGCTTGCCTTCGAAGCCGTCGAGCAGCCAATTGAGCTGCTTCACCTGTCGCTCGTTCAACGGCGTGGTCGCCCAGCGCTGCCAGAAGCGCGCTTTGATCAATACAGCGTCAAGCGTGTGCTGTGTCTGATCGACAGCGCGATGCAATGTGGCAAGGAACCAGACGAGCCACTCGGTGACATCCATGGATCGCTTCTGAGTCCGCTCCAGGATGTCGTAGTAGGCCTTGCGCTCCCGCTGGATCTGCGCCGACAGGCTGTAGAAACGCTGTGGGCTGCCGTCGGCACGCGCCAGCAGCAGATCACCGATGGCCCGGGCGATACGGCCGTTGCCGTCGTCGAACGGGTGCAGAGTGACGAACCACAGATGACCAAGCCCAGCCTTGAGCAACGGCGGTTCGTTCGATGCGCCATTCACCCAGTCGAGGAGGCGGCCGGTTTCAGCTTCCAGGCGATCGGCGGGCGGCGCCTCGAAATGCGCCCACTGGTGACCGATGGGGCCAGACACCACTTGCATCGGGCCACTGGCATCGTCGCGCCAGCCGCCGACCTTGATCCTGGCAACGCCGGAGTAGCCAGCGGGAAACAGCGCGGCATGCCAGCCGAACAGACGGTCCTGCGACACCGACGCATGACAGTTGGCGGTGGCATCGAGCACCATCTCGACCACGCCCTCGACGTGGCGATCGACCGGGGCGAGCGCACCGATGTCCACGCCCAGCCTGCGGGCGATGGACGAGCGCACGGATTCGACGCTGAGCTGCTCACCCTCGATCTCACTGGTCTTGACCGCGTCCTCGGTGAGCGCCGCGAGGCTCGCCTGATCACGTAGCGCCATGCCCACATCGGCCAAGCGCCCCATCAAGAGCCCCTGGGCACGACTGACCTCGGCCATGGGTCCAGCCAACGACGCCAGATCGAAGCGCCAGTTCGGCCAGTCGCTGGCCTGCCAGATGTATTTGTAATCGCCGCTATTCATGCGGTGATTATGGACTTCATTCTCCGCATGCGCAAGTTATTCACCGCATCAAATGCGGTGAACGTGGCCGCCATTCGCCGCACAGGGAGGTGCCACTGCCTCACCACACATCTGGAATGGGTGTGAATAGGTGTCATTATGGTTACCTACCAGACCGGACCATGCCCGTTTCGGATATTTCGAATTTTGGTTTATTTTGGTTATACCGTCTCCCATGACGCTGTTTGAAGCTTCCAGGAGGCTGCCCTGACCACACACTCTCCCACCCATTCGTTGCCGACGGCCGAAGAAGTTGCCATCGCCCGCGAGAGCGGCCGGACGCTGTCGGCCTACCTGCAGACCCGTGCGGAAACCCAGCAGATCGAGATCTTCGACGACAAAGGCGTGTCCCATCCGGTCTGCGTCCCGGTGTCGGCACTGCGGCTGTTCGTAGACGTCCTGACCGAAATCGGTGAAGGCAACGCGGTCCAGCGTCATTCCGATCCACGCCGAACTGACAACTCAGGACGCGGCAGACGTGCTCAACGTCTCGCGGCCATTCCTCGTGCAGTTGCTGGAGCACGGCGAGATCCCGTTCCACAAGATCGGTACGCACCGCCGTGTCCGCTACCCGGACGTGATCGCGCACAAGGAGCGGATCGACTCTGAGCGCAGCAAGGCCCTCGATGCACTGGCCGAGCAAGCCCAGGCGCTCAAGATGGGGTACGAATGAATGGGTTCGAACTTCACCGTCATCTACGAGGCATGCGTGCTCTACCCGGCACCGTTGCGCGACCTGCTGATACGCCTGGCACCGACCGATCGGTACCAGAGCGCGTTGGACGGACATGATCCACGACGAGTGGCCGCGTAATGCTCTGAAACAGCGGCCAGACCTGAAGGCCGAGGACCTGGAGCGGACGCGGTCACTGATGAGCGCCCATGCCCGGGACAGCCTGGTCACCGGCTTCGAGCATCTGATCCCGTCCATCGAACTCCCGGATGCCGATGCCCGGCATGGGGTTGCCGCCGCCATTCACGGCGGCGCCAGCCTGGATCGCGACCTTCAACCTGAAAGACTTCCCGTCTGACCAGCTCAAGCGCTACAACCTAGCCGCCCAGCATGCCGGCGACGTCATCTTTGATAAACTGGATCTGCATGTGGCCAGAGTCTGTGAGGCGGCGAACCATCGCCGATCGCTGAAGAACCCACCCAAGACGGCCGACGAGTACCTGGACACGCTGCTCAAGCAGGGACTGACGCAGACCGTCGGCCTGTTGCGGGAGTGAAAGGTAGCGATCTGACGTACGTCGGTTCGATTCCCGTTTCAGGAATTGAACTGGCTCCGGAGGGCAGACGAGTTTGAGGCACCATTTTGGCGATCAATCAGGGTGAAAAACCTGCTTGATTGTCCCGGCGTCATTGGCAGATTTCGGCACTTTTTGATCGAGTTCGCACTGGTTCGCAGCAGCCCGCAGCGCTTCGATTCCGTACCTTCAATAGCCGTTTGATGTGGGGTATCATCCCATCACCAATAACGAAACCCCAAACATTCGAGGACACCGCCCTGACTACAAAAGCCCATTGGGAGACGGTTTACCAGAGAAAGCCCGCTGACTCGGTCAGCTGGTTTCAGCCACGTGCGCAGCGGTCTCTGGACTTGATCCGCAGCATTACAGCAGGGCGTAACGCCTCGGTCATCGACGTCGGCGGCGGCGCATCAACGCTTGTCGACGATTTGACAGCGGATGCAAGGTTCGATGTCTCTGTGCTCGACATCTCCTCGGCGGCTCTTGATGTGGCGCGTCAAAGGCTAGACGCTAGGTCTGAGCACGTGCACTGGATCGAAGGAGACATAACCAGGATCGAGCTCTCCGAGCAGGCGTACGACATCTGGCACGACCGGGCCGTTTTCCATTTTCTCACAGACGTGGAACAGAGACTGGCGTATGTCGAACAGGTCAGGCGTGCTGTCCGCCCGGGCGGACATGTCATCGTGGCGGCATTCGCTCCGAATGGGCCTATCCAATGCAGCGGCCTCCCGGTTGTTCGCTACTCCCCGGACACGCTGCATGCAGAGTTCGGATCGGCGTTCGAGCTGATTGAGCACATGAACGAGGCGCACCATACGCCAGCCGGAGCGATCCAGCAGTTCGTCTACTGCCATTGCGTCATGCATTGAATTGCCCGCGTTCGCAACACACGTCAGGAGTACGCATCTTTCCGCTTTTTTCGAGCAGACCTCCATCCTCTGAATACCCTCAAACCAAATGAATCCGGTTGGAACCGCTGCGGAGATTCAGGACGGATCCAGCGGTAACAAGAATGGTGCCGCGGTATCGAGAAACTGATCGGATGCCACCAGGCCATTCACAAAGATGAGAAAGCATGATCCCTACCGGAAAGTAACCTGAAAAAACCTGATTCCGGCCACAGATCGCGAATCACCATTGCCGCCCTTCCCGGAACTATCCTTAAGCAAACACGACTAACAACAAATTCACCGATTTGCGGTTCACGCAGGACTTCCGGATTTTGTCCGGTTGCCTTCGCCCAAACACGGAGTCCGGCATTGTCCAACTGGGTCGCACTCGGTCCTCCGTCCGAACAGCAGTGGCTCATGGGATCTGTCGAATGAAACGCTTACACGGACTCGCGGGATTTGCGCTTGCGGCATTACTGATTGCACCAGATCAGGGAATGGCCTCACAGACACCGGTGATCACCTCGACTGCCCGCGAGGCTCCTGTAAGCACCGCCGGCCAGACGAAAGACCCCATCGCGCAACTGTTCCGTCAACGCAATGTCACCTCAGGCCTCGCCGGGGCCTATCTGACCGGCGCAACGCTGGGCGTACTCGACTGGGCCGCTCTGCACCAGCTCGATCACCCCGTGCACGAAAATACGAGCGGCATATGGTCCATCGCCCGCGTGGGCCAGTTCCCTGCAGAGCTGATCGGCATTACCCTGGCTGGTGCCATATGGGAAGGCGGAGGAAATCGTCTCGGCCGGACTTTATGGCAAAGCCTGGACGCCGCTGCCATCGCCGGAGTGTCGACCACAGCGCTGAAATATACCTTCCAGAGAGAACGCCCGTCGCAGAC
>JAJYDT010000081.1:4831-8303 GCA_021777335.1 Pseudomonadota bacterium
GAGCTTCCCGAGCGGCGACGTGTCTTCCATCACGGCTCTCGTAACTCCGATCATCCTCGAGTATCACAGAACCGATCCCTGGATCGATGCGCTCGCTGCCGTTCCGGTATTCGACATGGCCGCACGGGTCAAAGCCCACGGCCACTGGCAGACCGATGTGGTCTCCGGCGCCGCAGTGGGCATCGTCAGCGGTTACTTTGCTCACCGCTTCAAAGAACCCTTTATCCTGAGTCTGCTGCCAAATGGTTTCTATGTGGGGCTGAAATCGAAATTCTGACGCCAGATACTTCTCCAATGCCGCCCGGTGCGAGACTCACCGGGCGGACGAGCAACTCGGATCAATAGACCGGCACCAGGTTATATCCCTTGGCCTGATAGCCGATAGCCGATATATAGCCATTACCGACCGGCTGCACATCCGGAATGACGTCACTCGGTGAGACATCCATGCCCTTGAGCGCGACCCCGCAGGCCTGCAGCTTCACGCCCATACCCTTGAGCTTCTCGATCCCCTTCTGGACCCCCGCCACAGACCGCTCCTCCATGTAGGGAATGCCACGGCGATCCTTCGTCAGAAACGCGACGTCCGGACCGACGAACACGACCACAATCGTGGGCTTCACGCCCTGAGCGCGCATTCCGGTATCCGTCTTCTCGACCACCGACAGCACGTGCGCCACCCGCCCTGGATTATTGACATCGATCATGAACACGGCCTTGGCCTTCGTGAGGCCATGCAGGGCATCGGTGTCCTTGAGCATGGCCGCCTGGGCACTGGCCATTGGCAGGAACCCGGCAGCAATCAGGGACAACTTGGCAATCCAAGGCGATCTTGTTCTCATCGTTTACTCCTCCAGAGGTGAATCGGAAACAGCACGCGCAAAAAATGCCCGCGCGAATGCATGTGCTGGGGATCATATCGCCGGAGCCTGACGCCAGCAACGTACGGCCCGGTTCCTCCGCGCCTTCCCGGAAAAGCACCGCACGCGTCACGGTTCCTGTGAACCACGCCTTCCCTGCCAATCCGGAATACGCTCCTTCCTGCACCGCGGGATTCCTGCCGTTGTGCCATTTCGAAGCCCGGCACCCACGAAGGCACGACAACCAAAAACACACCGCAGACTTTCAGAGTGGCGGCGTCAACGAACGGTTAGTCACCCGCCAGTCCCTGCACCATCGCCGCCACCCGCTGTGGGTGGCGGCGATGGATCCAGGCGAATACAACCACTCCCGACAACAGGTATGCCAGGAACAGGGCCGTGACCAGACCCTGCGAGGAGGACGGAAACGGATAGAGGTTGCCCCAGAGTACGTAGAGCAGCACGGGAAGTCCCACCAGCGTCGCCAGCAGCGAACCGAGCGGCGGACGGCCGGTAAGCCGCCAGAGATAACGCGGGGCAGCGATGCAGGCCAGACTATAGATCACCAGGAATCCCATGGCCGTGAAGATTCCGAAGAGATTCACGGCAGCAAGCACAGGCGCATGGCTGACAGCCATGAACATCACGAAGCCGATCATTGCGACACCCAGCAGATGCAAGGCTGGTGTCGGTGTGCGGTGACGGGGATGTACCTGCGCCAGGATCCGCGGAAGCACTCCATGGCGCGCCATGGAATACAGGACACGGGAGATGCTGTTCAGTGTCGCGACGCAGGCACTGAAGGCGGCGGCGGCCATAGCCAGATCGGAGAAGACTGCAAGCCATGGCACGTCATTGCGGGCGGCAATCAGGTTCAGAGGCGCCGTTGTGCGGCCGAGCAGCATCGTGTCGTCACTGAAACCGAGCACTTCCGCATAGGCCATGAATACGAAGAAGACGCCGACCACCACCACGCTGAGCAGTATGGCCCGCGGCACGGTCTTTTCGGAGCCGCGGCGCTCGCGCGCCAGGTTTCCGGCCGTCTCAAATCCTCCGTAGGCAAGAACGGTCAGCATGCAGGCGAGAAAGAAGCCATGTCGGTCAATACGTGACACGTCGAGCTGGGCCGGATCGATGAAGCCATGACGGACGAACACGACAACACCAATCGCTACGATGCAGGCGATGGAAAATCCTTCCACGACCAGCCCGTAACGCGCGGCGAGCTCGACATCGCGCACCGCCAGTGACCAGGCAATGGCGGCCAGCGCGAGACCAATCGCCCAGGCCGGCACGATCAGGTGCAGCACCGCTAGCGCCTTGGCAGCGAATACACCGCCCAGCACCGGGGCAGCCAGCAGCGCTCCCAGGTAGCCGCCGACCATGGCCCAGCCCGCGACAATCCCGGCCACCGGATGCAGCGCACGGCTGAGATAAACGAACAGGGACCCGGCGGCCGGGGCGTGCCGGGCAAGCCGCGCGACCTGCCCGGCAACGAGCAGCATGAGGGCACCGACCACCAGATATACCAGCCAGGTCAGCGTGCCGGCATTGGACGCAACCAGCGAAATGGTCACCGCCGCCATCGCCGAGGGCGTGATATTGGCCACCGCGTGGCCCAGCACCTCCGTGAAGGACAGGCGTCCGCCACGCAATCCGCTGTCGGAGCCTGCGCCGCCGTCGTCAGCCGGCGTCGCGGGCTCCCTCTGCAGCATGCTCCGATCCTCAGACATGCCCCGGTCTCTGCCGGTGCCGGTCGCCAGATACGGCAGAGCCATCCCGGCATACCGCGGCGTCCATCGCATGCGCTGCGGTGCGCCACGCAGATGAGGATCTTGTGTCGCGGCCACGCGGCAGCCATCCGGCGGAACCCATCGCGCCATCACTCCTGGTGGGCATCCGGGGTTTCCTGCAATCCGAAATAGCTGCGGCGCAGGACATCGTCCTGCTCCAGCGCGGCGCGGTCACCGGTAAAGCGAATGCGCCCGCCTTCCAGGATACAGATACGCTCGGCCAGCTCCAGAAAGCCCAGATTCTGCTCGGCAATGAGCATGGCCAATCCCGCGCCGTGCAGCTGCCTCAGCGTGGTGATCACTTCCTTTACGTAG
This sequence comes from Pseudomonadota bacterium, assembly GCA_021777335.1. GTDB lineage: Bacteria > Pseudomonadota > Gammaproteobacteria > Acidiferrobacterales > Acidiferrobacteraceae > JAJYDT01. The sequence continues at coordinate 7,800 of JAJYDT010000081.1, forward strand.
CGCGGTGACAATCCCGCCGAGGGTTCGTCCATGACCAGCAACCGTGGTCCGCTCATGAAGGCCTTGGCCAGACTCAGCATCTTGCGCTGCCCGCCGCTCAGACTGCCGGCCAGCACACCCCGGCGCTGCACCAGATCGGGGAACATCACGTAGAGCTCCTGTGCGCGCCGCCGGACCTCGCGACGCGGCAAGTAATAGCCGCCGAGCTTCAGGTTCTCATCGATGCTGAGATTGGGGAAGACGCCGACTTCCGACATATAGGCGATGCCCTGGCGCACCCGCTGGTCAGTGCGCTGGCCTTCCAGGCGCTGGCCCCGAAATTCGATGCGGCCCCGCCACAGCGCGACCAGCCCCAGCAAGGCCTTGAGCAGCGTGGTCTTGCCGGCACCATTGGGGCCGAGCAGGATGACGCACTCTTCATTACCGATCTCGAGACCGACATCCCACAGCACCTGCAACGGACCATAGCCCGCAACCAAGCCAGAGGCCCGCAGCAGCGGGTTT
>JAJYDT010000082.1 GCA_021777335.1 Pseudomonadota bacterium
CCAGGCCAGCCAGGTCGTCTTGCCGTTGTCACGTCGCTTGAGCAGGTCATCAAGGCGACGCCGGTGTCCATCCGGCAAAGGCTCGGACAAGGCTTCGTAGATGCGCCGGTTGGCGCGAGTGATCGCCTCGGCGCTGGCGCGCTCGATGGCATTGAGCGCGGGCAGAATGATGGACTGTCGCCGCAGATGTTCGATCAAGGCATCGGCCAGCACGACGCCCTTGTCGGTCTGCATGGCCAGATCGGTCAGCGTATGCACAGCCTGCCGGTAGTGGCTCATCGTGAAGGGCTGGAAGCCGAACACGGTTTGCAGCTCGACCAGGTGCTCGCGCCGAGTCTGCTCCCGCTGCCCGTACTCGTCCCAGCTTTCGATGCCGACCTTGAGCTGGCTGGCGACCAGCTTCAGTAAGGGCAGGAACGGCGGCTGATCGACGCCAAGAACGATGCCGGGGAAGCGCAGGTAACAAAGCTGAACCGCAAAGCCCAAACGGTTTGCAGGCCCGCGCCGCTGTCGGATGATCGAGAGGTCGGTATCGCTGAATGTGTAATGTCGGATCACAGGTTGTCCTTGGAGTCCGGCAACGCCAGCAGGCTTTCCCGCTCGGCGGCGGACAGGATTGAACGACGTGGCATATTTACTGATCCGTTCTCAAGTATTGATACAGGGTCTCCCGGCTAATACCAAACTCGCGGGCCAGCTTCGCCTTCTGCTCGCCAGCATCGGCTCGCTGACGCAGCTCAGCCACGCGCTCAGGTGATAAGGCTTTCTTGCGCCCCCGGTAGGCTCCGCGCTGCTTGGCCAGTGCGATGCCTTCACGCTGCCGTTCACGGATCAGGGCACGCTCGAACTCGGCAAACGCGCCCATCACCGACAACATCAGGTTTGCCATCGGCGAGTCCTCGCCGGTGAAGGTCAGGCTTTCCTTGACGAACTCGATGCGCACCCCGCGTTTGGTCAGCTTTTGAACGAGGCGGCGCAAGTCGTCGAGGTTGCGCGCCAGGCGATCCATGCTGTGCACGACCACGGTGTCGCCCTCGCGCACAAAGGACAGCAGCGCATCGAGTTCCGGGCGCTGAGTGTCTTTGCCTGACGCTTTGTCGGTGAACACCTTGCCGACTTCGACATTTTCAAGTTGCCGCTCCGGGTTTTGGTCGAAGCTACTGACCCGGACATAGCCGATGCGTTGACCCTGCAAGATGCCTCCCTGGACGAGAATGTCAGGAAGAAATCTATGACCTTTCGCGGCATGTGTCAATAAATAATAAACCAGACTCTATTCTGACGTTACGAGGCGGGCTATCCTGACATCAGGTTAGGGTATAACCTATCTGGACACACCCGGGACACCGGGTAGGCGTTCATCGAATACCTCCTTTTCCTCACCCAGCGCAGCAGGAAAGCTGCTTCACGTCCTTGTTGAAGGTCTGCGCCGCGAGCTTCAGCCCCTCAACCATCGTCAGGTACGGGAACAACTGGTCAGCCAGTTCCTGGACGGTCATGCGGTTGCGGATCGCCAGGGCCGCCACCTGGATGACTTCGCCGCCCTCCGGGGCCACGACCTGCGCACCCAGCAACCGGCCAGAACCCTTCTCGGCTATCAGCTTGATGAAGCCACGGGTGTCGAAATTGGCGAGCGCCCGCGGCACGTTGTCGAGCGTCAGCGTGCGGCTGTCGGTTTCGATGCCGTCGTGGTGCGCTTCCGCTTCGCTGTAACCCACAGTCGCCACTTGCGGATCGGTGAACACCACGGCTGGCATCGCCGTCAAGTTCAGGGCCGCACTACCGCCCATCATGTTGATGGCCGCACGGGTGCCGGCCGCTGCCGCCACGTAGACGAATTGCGGCTGGTCGGTGCAGTCGCCAGCGGCGTAAATGTTCGGGCTATTCGTGCGCATACCCTGGTCGATGACGATGGCCCCTTGCGCATTGACGGCCACGCCCGCAGCTTCCAGCGCCAGGCTGCGTGTGTTCGGTGCGCGACCAGTGGCGATCAGCAACTTGTCAGCGCGCAGTTCTCCGTTCCCGGTGGCAAGCACGAATTCGCCGTCCGCATAAGCGACATGGCTGGCTTGCGTGTGTTCCAGTACCTCGATGCCATCGGCGCGGAACGCCGCCGTGATGGCTTCGCCGATGGCCGAGTCTTCCCGGAAAAACAGCGTGCCGCGTGCCAGAATCGTCACCTGGCTGCCGAGCCGGGCGAAGGCTTGCGCCAGTTCCAGCGCGACCACCGACGAACCGATCACGGCCAGCCGCTCAGGAATCGTGTCGCTGACCAGCGCCTCGGTGGAAGTCCAGTAGGGTGTGTCCTTCAAGCCGGGAATCGGCGGAATCGCCGGGCTGGCACCGGTGGCGATCAGGCAGCGGTCGAAGGCCACTTCGCGCTCGCCGCCATCGTTCAATTGGACGTTGAGGCTATGGCCGCTCTTGAAACGAGCCTCGCCGTGCAGCACGGTGATGGCCGGATTGCCGTCCAGGATGCCCTCGTACTTGACGTGTCGCAGCTCATCGACGCGAGCCTGTTGCTGGGCCAGCAGTTTGCCCCGGTCAATCACAGGCACCGCCGCTGCGATGCCGCCATCGAATGGGCTTTCCCGGCGCATATGCGCGATGTGCGCCGCTCGGATCATGATCTTGGACGGCACGCAACCGACATTCACGCAGGTGCCGCCGATGGTGCCGCGCTCGATCAGCGTCACGCGTGCACCTTGCTCGACGGCTTTAAGTGCCGCCGCCATCGCCGCGCCACCGCTACCGATCACGGCTATATGCAGCGCCTCATCATCGCCGCTACGCTTCGTTTCGCCGTCCTGCCAGCCCAGCGCTTTGTTCAACAGACCAGAGGGCTTATTCGGCGTATCAGGGAGCCGGGCGCGGTAGCCAAGCGCGGCCACTGCGGCAACTAGCGGGTCCAGGCCCACGCCGGTGTCCACCTCGATCTCGGCTCGCTGCTGGGGATAGGACACCGAGGCAGAGCGTACGCCGGGCACCCTCTCCAGAGCCTGCCGTGTGTGCACGGCGCACGAGTCGCAGGTCATGCCCTCGATTTGAAAAGTGATCGTGTCAGCCATGATCTCGCTCTCACTGCTTGATGCTGGAAGGGTAGCCAGCATCCTTGGTTGCCTGGGTCAGGGCCTGCACGTTGGTCTTGCTGTCGTCGTAGGTGACGGTGACCAGTTTTTGCGCCTCGTCGATGCCAACCTTTTCCACGCCAGGCACTCGCTTGAGTGCAGTGCGCACGGTAATCGGGCAGGCGCCGCAGGTCATGCCAGGAATCGACAGCGTGACGGTCTGGGTTACGGCCCAGGCGGGCGCGCTCAGGGCAGCGGACAGGGCAAGAAGGGTCGCGATTTTTTTCATGACAATCTCCTTTCAATAGAACAGCGGCAGGACGTAGGGAAAAGCGAGGGCAACCAGGATCAAGGCGGCCACGATCCAGAAAACGAGCTTGTAGGCTGTGCGAACCTGCGGAATCGCGCAGACTTCACCCGGTTTGCAGGCTTGTGCCGGGCGGTAGATGCGCCGCCAGGCGAAGAACAGCGCGATGAGCGCCGCGCCGATGAAGATCGGGCGATACGGTTCCAGCACCGTCAGGTTGCCAATCCAGGCGCCGCTGAATCCCAAGGCGACCAGGACCAGCGGCCCGAGGCAGCAGGTCGAGGCGAGGATGGCGGCCAGCCCGCCGGCGAAGAGCGCGCCGCGCCCGTTTTGTGGTTCAGACATGCGCTTATCCTTTCGGATCTGAATTGGATAGCGTAACCTTACTCCCGTAGCTATGTACGGACTCAAGCGATATGGAAAACAATTTGGAGAATCTGACCATCGGCGTTTTCGCCAAGGCAGCCGGGGTCAACGTGGAGACCATCCGGTTCTATCAGCGCAGGGGCTTATTGCCGGAGCCGGACAAGCCCTATGGCAGCATCCGCCGCTATGGCGAGGTGGATGTAACACGGGTGCGCTTTGTGAAATCAGCCCAGCGGCTGGGCTTCAGCCTAGACGAGATTGCCGAGTTGCTGCGGCTGGAGGATGGTACCCATTGCGAGGAAGCCAGCAGTCTGGCCGAGCACAAGCTCCAGGACGTGCGCGAAAAGATGGCCGACCTGGCGCGCATGGAGGCCGTGCTGTCCGGGCTTGTGTGTGCCTGTCACGCCCGGAAGGGGAATGTTTCCTGCCCGCTGATTGCGTCATTGCAAGACGGAACGAACCTCACCGTATCGGTGCGGGGTGATCACGGGTTGACTACGCCTTAGCGTGCTTTATTTTCCGTTTTCTGAGACGACCCCTTGATTGCTGCTTTTGATGGACATGGCTGGCGTACTCTCTCAAAAACCTGCGGGGAGCCAAGTCCAGCGTTTCACAACAGTACCCAACAGGCGGCCCATGAGCCCAGCAACATCAGATGTTCCAGCCGCTGCTGGGCAAGATGGCACAAGACAAAATGGTATCAATTGTCCTGACAATGCAACCACCCCTCGCCGTAACGGGGCATTGCAAAGCGATGGGGGTGCGACAATTTGCCGCATGTAACAGTATCCGTACCAGCTGTAAGATCATTTACCTCGGGGCGAGGTAATCTGGTGTGTCTGTCGGCAATAATCAGCGCGGTCTATAGCTTTAACAGTGTCTTTGGTGTCGTGCTGGGGTGAAGGTTAAATTCCAGATCCGACCTAGGAGTTGGACGGTCCTGCTACTATGGCCAAATATGCCGAACTCCTTCAATAACCCCCGGGTGTGCAAAGCGAATTTTCGATCAACTGATGGGATCATACCGATGGTCGCTGGTCTTTTACGGTCAAGTAACATCTTCCGACACTGGATCTGTGGAGCGGACGGGAAAAGGTCCCACAATCTATTCTCCAAGTTGCCAGGATTCTGGGGACCCCATGTACAGTGCTCTCGGCATAGACAATACCGGAACCAGGCCCCTTTTGAGGCGCTGTGCGCGCACGGTGAATACCCAAGCGCGCTGGGGGTGGCGGTGTTCGTCGTGTCGGCTATCCTCCATCACGCCATGCCACCATCTGAACAGACGCCAGCTTGCGTTATCGCAGCCCATCTCGATGGTTAGCCCGCATCGAAGCAGTCAAACCATCCGTCACTGCATGTGATGGCACATGGGTCAGGAGTGATGAGAGCGATTGATCCTATGACAATTGAAAAGGAAGCCGTCATGAATAACCTCCTCATCACGTTGTTCGTAGTAACCGCTCTTGCGGGGTGTTCGCGTTCCGATGACCTGGATAATAGTCATGCCGTGAAATGGTACATGGCACACGATGCCGCAGCTAACCCCGCACGGTAAATTTGTTCTCAGCCGCCTCCAGGGATTGCGGGCGCCGAGTTTTTCGTCATGCGCAGATAATCGAAGACGAGACGGGTACGGAAGCAGAGGGTGCGCATCATTTCAGCGATAGACTGAGAGGGTTTCTGGAAGGATTTGAGGATACCGATGGCGAAGCGACGCAGGCGGGTGAGATTTTCCGGGCCGAAGCCGGTGCGGACGCGACTGCGGTCTTCATCGAAGTTCCAGTCGATGAGGTAATGTACGCTCTCTATGGCCCAGTGTCCGCGATTGACCTCCAGTACACGCTGCGGTGAAGCTTCTTGCGGAGTACGACTGGTGATTCCCAGGGCGACCTCCAGAGAGCGCTTGCCACTTTTCTTGTGAAGGCATTCGCGCTCTATCCGGAAGGTCTGGCCGACGTGGGGGAAATCGACGTAGCCATTGAGGGTGGTGCTGCACCAGATCCGGCGGGTTTCGATGCGACCGGCGTCGCGGTGTCAATCGCTCGATGGTCTGGAGTGGTGCTGCACCAGATCCGGCGGGTTTCGATCCGACCGTGATCCGCAGGCGAGACTTCCACGAAATCGGGCGTACCACAATGTTCGAATTGTACGGCGATATCGTGTTCCAGAGTCGGCTGATTCCCCTTCACGGTAAAGTGGTAATGCGCCTGCTGTTCTATCAGGTAGGTAGCCAGCGCCCGTTGCGTCAGCAGGGCATCTGCAGTCACATCCTTGCCGGCGATATCGCAGCGTTCCAGTACGGGAATCGCCATCCCGATCTCGTTGGTGCGCTTGATCGCATCGCTGTGCGCTACGGGTAAGGTGCCTACTTTTTTTGGGCGTAACAGGTGCGCGAAGTGTGGCCTACCGCGCTCAGGATATGGGTCTGGGCACCCTTTTCGTCGACGGCGTTTTTCATGGTTTTGCCATCCATGGCCAAGGCACTGTCCCCCGGTTGTCCCCAGGATTGATTCCAGAGACTGAGCGCTCGGTCCAGTGTTCCCGGTTCAACCCGCACCAGGCAATCGCGGATCACAAATTCACTGGGAACGACATAACGTTTATTCTCGCACCGGCAGCCGAAACGCTCCCGTGCAGGTTGCCCAAGTCCCTGGGCCCAGTCCGCCATGGCCTTGTAGCCAGACATGCCGCAGAGCGTGGCCCCCGCCGCGATCCCCAGCACGACCGGTAAACGATGCCGTCTCCCTTGCGGCCGACGGGGGTCGGGAATATCCGAGAAGCAGAGCGGTAGTGAACGCATTTCATCGGCATTGAGCATACGGTTAGGGTCTCCGGTGAGTTGCAGGTGGGCATAGTTCGGATGGGTCAGGCGGGCTTGAGGATTACGGACCAGAGGCCGGATAAAGACCCGTTTGGGAGACTCTGCGGTAGCGCTGTAGCCGCTTGGGGTGCGACGATAGCCTTGGGTCAATCCCAGCTCTATCCAGTTGGCCGCCCGATACACGCCTCCGTAAAAGCGCTCTGGATCGACAAAGGTTTCCAGCAGAAATAAGGGATGCCCGAAGTGAGTCTGCCAGTCGTTAGCGATACGCCGCTCAATCAGCGACAGGACGCGCGACCCGACATTGGGGCGATGCCAGTCAGGCAAAATCAGAAAGCGGCTGTTATTGGCGATGAGCCGGAGACGCCCATACTGGGAACGGAAGTCCCAGCCGATCCAGCGATCACGGACCCCGCATTTCAATGCGGCCCCGGACATGCTGATCTGCGCCACCCACTGATCCTGCCAGGTGGCGACGTACCACAGCGTCTCGCCTATCTTGGGCAGCGCACCCAGATAATGATGCTCCGCCATCAGTGCCTGGTAACGCGCTTCCTCGTGGCGTTCAACCCGGCGCACACGGATATCCGCGAGCATTTGATTAAAAGATTTTGCCGATTCCATACCGCCCGTTATACCGGAAATCCGGGCCGGAGTCCAGCATCGGGGGTTACTGGTTTGGTTTATATCCGGGTTCTAGGTAGGACAAATCTACCGTGGCTAACCCCGCTTTTCTTGTTGACTTTTTGGGGGCGGCGAATTCGAGTAATAACCGCACTCTCTGCGTAGCCAGGGAACCTGAAGCGCAAAAGGCCTCGTAGGGTGTGCGGTATCACAGACACCCCCAAGGCCGCAATTCAGTCGATCAGCGCAGTGTGGCGACGTCGTGTCGCCCCGCGTAAAACTCTGCCCGGAACTGGGCGGCGAACTGGTCCTGCATCTGGTACGCGGCCAAGGTTTTTCCCCGAAGGCCAGTTGCGGGTACATCTCTGCGGTCAATCGGTGGACACGCGCAGACCTTACGACGGGTTGTATGCTCTGACCGCAACATTCTGTCGGGATCCGTTGTCCGGTCCACATATTCGTCTCCGTCAACCGGCGGGCCACCCAGATGAAAGTCCTACTGGTGTCACGGGTCAGTAATATGGTGCCACCGAAGGGCGGCGACCTGCGATTACCCGCGCCGCGCCACAGACCTTGCGCACCTCTACAATATTTGAGAGCGATGTCCCTTGTGGGATAGGCCTTCAGAGGCGAACAACGGTTGGTCGAGCGGGCGTAGGAATGACATCCCCGTGGCCGGCGCGCCCCGGTTCAACGGGCGGTTGGGCGCAGTATCCCTGCGGGTAGCGGTTAGCCGTCATTTGTCCGGTGAACCACTCCGTCCGCAATTTTTCGGCGTCACGCAGTAACAGACTCACCTGGTGCATGCCCTGCATGTAGAATCGGCCGTTATGGTTGACAAAGAAGGCTGCCACGGCTGGGGCTTCTTCCTGTCCAAGCCGCTGGACAAGGTTGGCCAATTGGCTGTTGACCTTCTGGTTGCGCACGGGGTCAGTGCCATAGCGCCGTTGGTAAGCCTGACTGTAGGCTTCCCAGGTTTCTGTTGTTATTGCGCCGGAGGTGCGCTTGCGTACCACTGGCGAATCTTTTTCTCCTGATGTTTCTATTGATGTTTTAAATGA
>JAJYDT010000083.1 GCA_021777335.1 Pseudomonadota bacterium
CGCGCTCAAGCTGAAGGAAATTTCTTACATCCATGCCGAGGCCTATCCGGCCGGTGAACTCAAACATGGTCCGCTCGCCCTGGTTGACCGCAACATGCCGGTCGTGGTGATCGCGCCCAACGACAGCCTTCTGGAAAAGGTCAAATCCAACATGCAGGAAGTGCGCGCGCGCGGTGGCGAGCTCTATGTGTTCGCCGATCTCGACAGCCATTTCGGCGAGGACGAAGGTGTTCATGTCATTCGTACGCCGCGCCATATGGGCGTGCTTTCGCCAATCGTCCACACGGTGCCAGTACAACTTCTGGCCTATCATGCCGCGCTGTATAAAGGCACGGATGTGGACAAGCCCAGAAATCTCGCAAAATCAGTCACGGTGGAATAAGTCGCACTCGCGGCCACCGGACAGCTGTCGGAAAAAAATAAAGTCGTATCCTGAAAAATAAAGTCGTATCCCGGACATCTCGCCATTGCCGCGCTCCGAAAGGCACCGCTGCCGCACCTAAATCCCGTTGACGCCAGGCATTTGGGGCGGAAACAGCCGCTCCCGCCTCACCCACCACGGACGGGGCCTGCAGAATTGGGGCGTCCGAAGGCGGGGACGGATAGGTTCAAGGCGGACTGACCGTGACCTGCTACCTCATAGCCGCTGGGTTGATGCCGCAGCGCTGGAGCTGGCGCTGTGCGAATCCCCGGGATCGCACGAAAGCCGCGACCCAGATACGGAGATCGTCGTTCCGTGGGGCTCGAAAGTGATGATCGATGCAGCCGTTCGGCTGCTCTCGCTCGCCAACCAGTTGGACCATGCGATGAAGGCGGTATGCCTGACGTTTGAAGAAGGCGAAGCCGGAACGATGGGCTATCTGAATCGGATGGGCTTTTTCGATAACGTGAGCAAGCGGGTCGCTGTGAAGCCGGACTGGCTCCAATATTCCGGGGCCGAGGGTACGGCGGGACGAATGCAATCCGGTGTTGCTACGCGACGACGATCTGCCCCGGCTCATGCGAATACACAGCCAAATCCGGAGACCCCATTCAGGCATCCGGCCCAGGCATTGCCTGTCAGCCCCCGACATTCTGTCATGTCACCCGAGTCCGGCACACTGACATTGCTTTGCAGACCGGAATAAGCGGCTTCAGATTCAAGTGTTTGCTGAGTCCCTCAGCTGGCACAAAGATTGCTCTCGTCACGGACAATGCCAGATTCATTGGGAGACGATTCCACGTTTCAGCGTGGACGCGGCAGCACGATTCGGGACATTCTGCATAATGCCCCGAATCGTTCTGCCCTCAGGGAATGATCGACCAAGGGGTACAGCAAGGGATGCCGCAAACGAGTTGATTGCACACTGGTCACCCCATCCTTGGGGAACGGGTTATGGCAATCGCGCCGGGATCGCGCCGCAACGGACCATTGCCGGGTAAAGGAATCTCGCGAGGCCGGACCCTGACCGATCGACCTTGAATTAAGAAGAACCCCACGTCCGGCACGGACCCCCGGCTCCAGGGGCGGAAGCGGGCCGAAGGGAGGAACTATTGCTCAGCCCAACCAGTGATATGCGCGACAAACATCGCGGCGCGCCTACTACGCAGTACCCCGGCAGCACTTGGCGGCAGGCCGGCAGCTGCGTGGACTACAAGGTGTTTGTGTGCCGCCTGCCGGAATTCGGGGATTTCGGCTGGCAGTCCGCGGTCGCGCGATTGATGGCTCTCGGGCACTGCGAACGCACCGCCTGTGGCGTTACCACGGTGCGCGCAGACTGGGGGTTCTTCCAGATCCCCGTCCGCGGCTTTCCCGAGCTGAAAGTGACGTTTTTCATGGTTACGCGAAAGCATCGGCGCGAGCGGCTGCTCCGGGCGCTCGCCGGGGCACTGCGTGCCAGCTATGAACCTATATGACCACTGACAAAGCGACATTCCGGATACACCTCCCGACCCTGTTCGCCAAGGTCAATGAGCACCGCCGCCAGGACGGCCTGCCGCCAGTGGAACCGGCCATAATGGCGGTGCGCGCGAGCATCAAGTTCACGCTCCGCCGCCAGAAGTACCTGAACCTGAATCGCGAAGCGCTCGATGTGAACAAAGAGGACGCCCAGCACCTGTGCGAAGCGCTCGCCGAGCTCTTCAACGTCAGCCTCACTCCCGACCAGGGAAGCGGGAACGGGGCGCCCACCGCAGGAACAGCATCCATCCAGGAGCCGGCGGCCACCCGCATCGCGCCACCCGCCGCGTCCGGTGCCGATCCGCCAGCGCAAAAAGTCTGGCAGCTGCCGCTGGTTCAATTCTATGCGGCAATCAATAAGGAAAGACGTTCGAAAGGGTTGCTGCCCGTCGAACCGGCGGTCATATCGGTGCGCACAGGGGTGAAGTTTTCCATCCTGCGCAGGCGACCGATAGATTTCCAGGCAACACGCCTTCCAGTCGACGGCGAAGATCTTGCCGTCCTCGAGAACATCATCGCCCAGCAGTTCGATGTTTCCATCCCCGGCGGACTGGTCAGTCTGTGCGAACGCGGCACGGCTGACCACCGGGCCGACGAAAAACCCGCGACCGATCAGGGGGTCGTCTCGCGGCTCCTCGGGCAGTTCGTTGGTGGATACAGACGTGCCCGACAGTACTCGCTGGACACGAACCATCTCCTGCTCGCAATACTCAAGCGCCGTACATACATGGGACACAAGCCAATGCGGCCCGAGATGGTACGGAGCAGGTGCGCCCAGGCATTGCGCGTGGAGCTGGAACTGGAAACAGACCTGCGCGATCCTATGCTTTCCCTGAGCAGAGAGCAGCTCGACGCTTTCGCCGACATCATTCGGCGTGAGTTTCAGATCATGTTCGACGATCTCGATGATCTCATGCAGGAATCCGCCAGAACGGAACAAAATCGAGAAAAGACAACCGGGAAACGGGATAAATGAGAGAACAGCCGAAATCCGAACATGGGCTCACCTTCATCGGAGGATTGAGCCACGTATACCACTGCAATCACTACAATGCGCATCTACAGATGGCAGTGCTGCTGGCTGAGGGCGTCGAGGTGGAATTCGATCCGCGCCGCCTGCTGCGCGATACCGCCGCGAGTCTCGTCCACATCCTCAAGCAGCGCGGATATACGACACCCGACCTGGAAGCGGAGTTCGTCTGGTGCGGCTTCGGTTGCTTCCACCAGTCCGGCCCGACCAGGGTGGAAATGCCGAGTTCCCATTACGGACAGTCCGCCTATCTCCTGGGACAACCCGCCCTTGGCTGCTATTTCAACGCCGGCTTTCTCCAGGGAATGGCAGGCCGCGAGGTAACGGAGGTGGCATGTCGCCACCAGAAGGCAGAATCGGACACGTTCGAAATAGGGGCTAGCATTCAGGCTCCCGGCAACCCCCTGCTCAATCCTCCTCCGTTCACCCAGATACCGGAACGCTTCGCGTTTACGGGCTGCGAAGTCACGGGAACGCCCGTGGACGAGGACAAGATCACGGCCGCGGTGGCCACCCTGCCGCTGTTCGGAAAAACGCCGAAGGAAGGCGGCGATGGCCTGATTCCAGCTTTTGGCGTGGTGCTGACAAACCATTACGCAGATTACTACAACATAATCAGCTACGACGCGTACCGGCGCATGGTCAGCGCCGGCGTTCCCGAGGACATGGCACGCGAGGCTTTCATCCAGTGCGGCCACGTGTGCGCGTTCAATACCTTCGGGGGCATCATAGAGAGCCCCGAGTTTCACGGACTGGTAACTCCAATGTGCAAATCCGTCGAGGACTGGGTACACGGAGCCGTGGCCGTCATCAATGCCCTGGGCTGGGGTGTCTGGCGGGTGGAGAAGATGGTTCCGGGAAGGGAGCTGATCGTCCGCATATACAACTCCTACGAGGGAATCGGGTACCGCCGGCTGTATGCGCCGTCACAGTCAAGACGGCTTTCATTTCTGGGCTTGGGCGCCGTGCGCGGCCTTGCACACCTGTTCTGGAAAATCGACATCCGGCAGCGGCCCGAGCTGACGCAGGAGTTCTATTTCAACGTCTTCAACAGCCACGACGGCTACTGGAACGTCGAACAGACGCACGCCATTGCGGCAGGCGATGAGTATGACCGCATCGTCGCCTGGCGATGACGGAGCCCTCGCTCGGACTTCGCCACAGCCGGTCCGGGAATACCCCCCGCCGTATTCCGGCCGGTCCTGACTACAGATCTGTCGGCCATCGCCGCCTCAAGGAAGCATACCCGATACGCGCAGCTATCGCTTCGCGCCCCGCAACGGGGCCAAATCCGGTGAGATCGTCAAGCGCATCCGTGCGGACATCATCTATTTTTCAGATGTGGCCAAAGTACGGCTCATGCTGATCTTTGAGTTCAAGAAGCTGCGCGAACAGAAGGACAACTTCCGCGCATACGAGGGCAAGGATGGAATGCGGCGATTTGTGGACGGATACTATGCCGTTGCCGAACCCTTGGCCGCGATGGTGGGCATGGTGATCGGTAGCAAATCTTCCTGTATGGCTTCTCTGCGCCGTTCGCTCTTGCAAGCCAGCGTGAGGGATGTGTTGCGAATGGTTTCGACCGGCAATGGCGATTATCTTCGTGATCCATCACGAATGTTCCCGGGGCTTGCCAATTTCGACACGGAACACAACCGACCGCCGAATCAGGCACCGAATCATGGGACGACGATGCTTTCTCATATCTTCGTCGACCTGGCCGATGACGTGACTGTGACAACGAGGAAACGGTGATATGCCGGACGTATTTATCAGTTACTCAGTCAAAGACGAACAACTGGCCCAATTTGTGCGACAGCACCTTGCGCAGCAAGGTCTCGATGTTTTCCTGGCCTCGATCAGCCTCAAACAGGGAGAGCATTGGACACCTCAAATTATCAACGCCTTGAGGGCGTCGGGCTGGGTGTTCCTGCTGGCTAGCAAGAATGCCTTGGCCTCCGCGAACGTACAACAGGAAGTCGGCGGGGCAATCTTCGGCCAGAAGAAGCTTGTGCCAATCATGTGGGATATTGATCCGCACGAGATGCCACGTTGGATAGCCGATTATCAAGGGGTGGTTCTGAAGGGCGCAACGATGGAGCAGATCAATGCCCGGGTTGCCCAGCTTGCCGCGGAGGTCAAGGCCGACAAGGTTAAAGGGCAGTTGGTGGTCGGGGCGGCGTTTTTTGGCCTACTATTCTTGCTTGCAAAATAGACTAGGCGTCCTTGAGTACGGTTAGCAGGGTGTTGATAAAGCCCCGAACAACTTCGTTTCCGTGCGGTCATAGTGACAACGTGATTAACGGGAGTACAAGAATGCGCGGTCACGTGGATCCCCAGAGTCTTGCCATCGCTCGCTCCCTTCCCGTTGTTGGGGTAAAGAGCGGCACGATACCGGCTGGTTAAACCGCGTCGATGGGCTTCGACCGGACCTCCTGCCGGGGTGGCAGGATTGGTCCGGAAGGGGTGGCAGGATTACGCCGGAACGGGTGGCAGCTTTGCTCCGGAATCAGTGGCAGGATTGGGCCGGAATACGCAGACCGCTTCCTTGAATGGCATCCAGGCCCGAAGAATTGCCTGCGGTTCGGGCGCCGCCTTGCGTGCATGAGTCATCACTTCCTCCGTTTCCACTGGCCGCGGTCATACTCTTCGTGTGTGAGTATCGCTCGGATGAAGACCTCTCCCTCATTTCGGGCAGCCCGGTCGAGAGCATGCCGAACCGCCGCGTCCTTCGTCATAGATCTCAACGCGCGTCAAGCCGCCTTGCGTTTGCGTTCCGCCAGGGCGATCTTCAGCCCCGCCGCCCTGACCACGGCAAGCAGGGTGGTCAGCCGCGGATTGCCCTTGGGGGATAGGGCACGGTACAGGCTCTCGCGCGGTATCCCGGCCGTCTCAGCGACCTGCGCCATTCCGAGCGATTCCGCCACAGTGCGAAGCGCCGCGAGCAGCGCGCGGGGATCCTCATCCTCGATCGCCGCCGCCAGATACTCCCGCGCCAGCTTGGGATCGTCGCGCAGTTCCTTGATCAGTCGTTCGCGGTGGGGCGCCGCCTGGAGTTTATTCATGGCAATCTCTCCATCTCTCCATCGCTCTGTCTCTTTGAGGTGGCCCCTACGCCACGGACCTCAAGAACGCCGGCATTTCTGCCTGTCCTTGAAATCCTGCAGGTAACCCACCGCCTGCGTGATATCGGCGTCCTGAGTCCGCTTATCGCCGCCCGCCAGCAGCAGGATGACGGCTCGACCCACGCGGGCATTATAGACTCGGTACCCCGCTCCCCAATGCATTCGAAGCTCCCCGCTGTTTGGTATCGCAACAGGTCGAACATGGCAGGAGTGTAACGTAAACGTTACTACCTCTCAAATCGTGAACCCCCTTCCTGTTCCTGAACCGGATATAGATACCTCTCCGTCCCGACGAGGGTGGTTCACGATTGCCCCGCGACCGGGCGGTGATCCCCGTTCCTGACCCGCCCGATCCGCAAACACTTCCCCTGATCCGCCGGCATCAAAGATCTGCACTTCCGCGACCTGCGCCACGAGGCCACGTCGCGACTCTTCAAGCGCGGACTGAATCCGATGGAAGTGACGGCTACCACCGGCCACAAGACCTTGCGGATGCTGAAACGCTACATGCACCTGCGGGCGGAGGACTTGGTGGGGAGGCTGGGTTGACCCTTCGACCCGGGATGCACGCTTCCCGGACCCGAGTGCTACCCTGTACACGCCCGTATTATTGACAAGGAGCCTACCGTGCCAGAGATCGTCCGCCCGATCCGCACCCATTGCCTGAGGGAAACCGGAATGCAACGGGCCTGTACGGGGCGTTGGTTGATGGTCCTGACCGTGATGCTATCTGCGGCCGTCCTCATGACAGGGCCGGCCCATTCCCAAGGCTATCCGGGCGGCAATCCGCAGCGCGGACGCCCCATCGCCTCTGGCCAGTGCGCCGCCTGTCACAGTTCGGACGGCAACAGTGCGAACCCGCTTTTTCCGAAGCTCGCGGGTCAGAAAGCCGCCTATTTATACGGACAACTGCAAGCGTTCAAGGTCGGAGGGCGCGTATCCCCGATCATGTCCGGGATCGCCGCGACCCTGACCGACACTGAGATGGCCGATGTCGCAAGCTTCTTTGCGCGCCAGACCCTGCGCCCGGACCGGATCAAACGTAAGACCCTCGCCTCCGCCGGCAGGCGCATTTTCCATGACGGGGCGAACCGAGGAGCGACCCCCGCCTGCGCGATGTGTCATGCCGCCTCCCACGGCATGCCCAGGATGGGCGGAATGCCGATGATGGGCATGCCGTGGGAGGCGGGATGATGGCGGCCATCCCCAGGCTGAACGGGCAACATGCCGCGTACCTCGTCAAACAGCTCGACGACTTCGCGACGGGCAAGCGGCAGGGCATGACGATGAATTCCATCGCCACGACTCTGACCGACGCCCAAAAGGAGGCCGTAGCCGAGTACCTTTCCGGGCGTCCGTGATCTGCGCCGTGTGGCCGCGGCCCTGGATCAGGACGATCACGGCAACAATGTGATCATCATCACGGCATACTACTTATGAAAAGCGGACTCTTTCACTACACGAGCTGCGGGCTTCGGAACATCTATCTCCGCAATGGTTTCCACGCGAAGGAAACGCCGTACGGTCGCGTGGTGTCCATTCAGGATGTCGGGGGCCTGCACCGCGCCATCGGTCTGCACCTGGTGCGCAACAAGACGCACCTGACCGGAGCGGAAGTGCGTTTTCTCCGGAAGGAGCTCGATATGTCGCAGACGACCCTGGCCAAGTGCCTGCAGGTCGGCGAAACCACAGTGCGCAACTGGGAGAGCGGGCGCGTCAAAGTGACGGGTCCCGGCGACCGGATGATTCGTGCCCTCTATCAGGAATACGCCACCGGCAACTCGAAGCTCCGGGAGCTCGTCGACCGGCTGGCCGAGCTCAACCGTGCGCTGCACGCGAAGACCGTGGAATTCGAGGAAACCCAACAAGGCTGGCACGTGGCCGCCTGAGGATGCAGCGGGTTTTGGGTGTTTGCCGAAATAGATTGGGGCGGCAGCTTCGCGTTTAGATAGGGCCTCACCGAACCCTGTCAGCGGGTTAGGCCTCTCGGGTTTTGTCCATGCCGCCTTTATATTAATGGGTCTTCGTCAAAAAGTGTGGGTAAAAGTTGATCATTTTTTGCTCAATGCAGCGGAAGCGTGCAAGTCAGAACTTTAAGACGAAGATATTCTTCGTCCCGCAGACCGTACGCTCTGCGCTGAATGACTCTGATTTTG